>JBKWCO010000193.1:0-3414 GCA_046975465.1 Streptococcus sp.
TTCTTGAAGTTTCTTGTTGTTTTCTTTAGCATGCTTGAGATAATCTGGCAAAATTTTCTTTTGACGCATAACAACCTTGTATGAGGCAATTTCACGTTCGAAAATACTATACAAGTTGTTGATTTTATCTTGAATCTCAACGTTTTCTTCTTCCGCACGGTCCAAATCAAGAGAAACCAATTCACTTGAGTTAGAACGGATAGCTTCACGAATTTCTTGGAAGCGACGTTCGATATTTTTTTCAGGGAAGTGATAATTTTGCTCAATCAACTTGCGATAGCCAGATTCCAAATCATCCAACTGATCTGGGAAATCATCTTCCAACTTAGCTACAATAGCAGGAATCTTCTCTGAAATTTGACCCAATGCAATAGTGTGCTCTTCTGCACGATCCAAGATAGTAGATGCTTCAACAGGGTCACCTGATGAGTTAAGCGTCACGAATTCTGCAAACTCAGCTTCAATGTTTTTAAGCTGTTTATTGATTTCGGTCATGGTAGAACCGAAATTATCAGAGTTTTCCTCGATTGAGTTTTGCAACTCTTCGTACAAGTCTAATGCATGCTTAACGCGAGCACTGTTCTTTTCTTCTTGTTCTTTCAAGGTTGAGAGCGCTTCGCGAATAGACTTGATGTCTTCTTCCACAAGATCCAACTGACTCTCAATGTTATTGATTTCACCACTAGCCTTGAAGAAATGGAAAGTATCATTCATATTTTCAGCTTCGAAAATATGATTCTCAATATCTGTAAATGAGTTTGTTGAGATATCTACCCATTTCTGATTCCATTCACGGAAGGTTGTTTGACTTTGTCCAATCAAGTGAAGCTTTTTGACTTCTTCAATTTCTTCATTAACTGGCAAGTCAAACAAGCTTTGCTTGCGCTCTTCAAGCTCTGCAATCCGCGAATCATTTCGTTTTCTAATAAGAATACCGATTAAGTAAGCGATAATTACGAGTATAACTACCACTACAATCAGTAAAACAATTCCGCTAGACATAGTTTCTCCTTAATCGTCTATTATGTTCATAAATGTAGAATAACATTACGATTATATCATAGTTATCCTAGCATTGCATCCTTTTCTAAAAGAATATTAGATATCTAGAGTACTGTAAACGGCATTTTCTTCGATAAATTCGCGGCGAGGTTCAACCTTGTCTCCCATCAGCATATCGAAAATCTTATCTGCCTCCGCAGCATCGTCCACAGAAACACGTGCCATCAAACGATTTTCAGGGTCCATGGTAGTTTCCCAAAGTTGGTGGTCATCCATTTCACCCAAACCTTTATAACGTTGTACCGTAGGTTTTGAACGTCCCACACTATACTTTTCAAGAGCAGCACGCAATTTGTCTTCTTGATCGGCACCAGGTTGGATGTATTCTTTAATCTCAGAACCAACCTTAACCCCATAAATTGGTGGTTGAGCGATGTAGACATAACCTGCTTCCAAGACTGGACGCATAAAGCGGTAAATCAAAGTCAGAAGCAAGGTACGGATGTGAGCCCCATCGACATCGGCATCGGTCATGATGACCAACTTGTGGTAACGAGCCTTGCTGACATCAAACTCTGCACCAAATCCTGTACCCATAGCTGTGAACAGGGAACGAATTTCTTCATTAGCCAGAATCTTATCCATGCTGCCTTTTCAACATTCAAAATCTTACCACGAATAGGTAGGATGGCTTGGAATTCACGGTTACGACCTGACTTAGCAGAACCACCAGCTGAATCCCCTTCGACAATGAAGAGCTCATTCATTTCGGCATTGTTTGACGAACAATCCGCCAACTTACCTGGAAGGTTAGAGATTTCAAGGCCTGACTTCTTACGGGTCACTTCACGCGCACGCTTGGCTGCAATACGAGCCTTAGAAGCCAAAATCCTTTTCAACAATCTTTTAGCGATAGCTGGATTTTCCAAAGGAAACGACTAAGGGCTTCGCTGAAAAGACGATTGGTAATCTTAACCACTTCAGAGTTCCTAAGCTTGGTCTTGGTTTGACCTTCAAATTGTGGGTTGGGATGCTTAACAGAGATAATGGCTGTAAGACCTTCACGAACATCGTCCCCAGTCAAATTATCATCTTTATCCTTAAGAATCTTATTTTGACGTGCATAATCATTAATGACACGTGTTAAGGCCGTACGGAAACCTTGCTCGTGAGTACCACCTTCATGGTGTGGATGTTGTTGGCAAAACTCATGACAGTTTCATGGTAGCCAGTCGTATATTGCATAGCAACTTCGACTGAAATACCATCCATATCACCATCCGTGTAGATAGGTTCATCAAAGATAACATCCTTGTTTTCATTGATGTATTTCACATAAGACGTGATACCACCTTCGTAGTGATAATGCTTCTCTTGTTCGAGACCCTCACGCTTATCTGTGATAGAGATACGGAGCCCCTTGTTCAAAAAGGCTAGCTCTTGGATACGTTTAGCCAATTTTCCAAAGTCAAACTCGGTTGTTTCTTGGAAAATCTCTGGATCTGGCGTGAAGTGAACAGTCGTACCATGTTTCTCTGTTTCACCAATTACTGCTAGATCTGCTACCACAACACCACGTTTATACTCTTGGAAGTGAATATGGCCATTTTTATAGACCTTAACATCCAGTTGGGTTGAGAGGGCATTGACGACCGAAGAACCAACACCGTGCAAACCACCAGAGACCTTATAACCGCCTCCACCGAATTTACCACCAGCGTGAAGTACTGTAAAGACAGTTTCAACTGCAGGACGGCCAGTTTTTTCTTGGATATCGACTGGAATACCACGACCATCATCGACAACGGTGATAGAATTGTCCGGCTCAATAAAGACCTGAATATGAGTGGCGAAACCAGCCAAGGCCTCATCGATTGAGTTATCGACAATCTCCCATACCAAATGATGCAACCCTTCTTTTGAGGTTGATCCAATATACATACCTGGACGCATACGTACCGCTTCAAGACCCTCTAGGACTTGAATCTGGCTGGCATCATATTCTTGCGCTTTTTCTTCAAGATTTTTTAATTCATCAGTCATCTATGTCACAATCTCCAATAATGATTTATGGCCATCAACAAGCAAGGTATCCAGACCCGCTACTTTTCCTGCCTCTATATCTATCTGGCGGTCACCAATGACCAAGCCGTGTTTAATATCGTATTTTTTAATTAAATAAAGGAAACTATCTGGACTAGGCTTTCTAGCAAAACCATTTTCAGAAGTTACAACCTCCGTAAAATAAGGGGCAATCTCTGCCTTATCAAGGATGTCTAGCACCAAGTGATTACGGTGGCTAACCAAGAAATTACGCCCACCTTCTTCCACTATCTTAGCGAGGATAGCCTTAGCCCCCTCAAAAAGTACTGGCTCTTGCAAATGCTTAGCTTCCTCCTGTTTGTATAGGGT
>JBKWCO010000194.1:0-3395 GCA_046975465.1 Streptococcus sp.
TCTTACAAAAAAGAGCGGAAGCTCTTTTTTTATTACCCACTCAAGCAAAAAGTAACTTTTCCCCTTGACAAGTTACCGCCTTAGGAGTATTATTTTCAGTGAAATACGGTAGGTGAGGCTACCACAAGGATACGGATGACTACCGCAAAGCAGTGGAGACACTACTCGTTGGTCAACAGTCCTGATCACCAAGGTCAAGACTAAGCTCATTTCATCGTCTTGCGGAGCTAAAGCTTGAACGGTCCATTTTTTGACAGAATCTATTAAAAAATCAACCTCGAGTTTATAGAGTCTTACCTGTATATGGGTAGGACTCTTTCATTTATCTGAGGTCCACCCACCATTAGTAAATTGAAAGGAGAAACCTATGAGACTAATCGACGATCACCCCGAACCGCACCTAACCAGTCAATCGCTGATTTAGTGTCTTAGGGACTCCATAAGTGATTGGCTCCTGATTAAATAAGGAGATTCCAATGTCAACAAATAAAGAAAGACTTATTGCTGCTCTTCAAGAGCCACTTGAAACAACCCTTACTCGCTACAAGACTCATTTGGATGGCTTGAAGGAAGACCAAGTAGAAGAAAACCGTGACCTTTTTGGGGAAAATGTCATAACCAAAGGACAAGAGGATTCTATCATCAAAAAGATTTATGAATCTATCATCAATCCCTTTACTGTCATTCTCTTAGTCATTGCTCTGGTTTCCTTTATCACCAATGTCTGGCTTGCTAAACCGGGTGAAGAAGACCCAACGACTTCTATCATCATTGTCACTCTAGTTTTGATATCTGGTGGTATCCGTTTTATTCAAGAACTTCGTAGCGACAAGGCTGCCAGTAATTTGTCTCGCATGATTGTCAATACAGCAACAGTACTTCGAGATGGCAGTGAGCAAGAAATCCCAATCGATGAAATTGTGGTTGGAGATGTGGTCAAACTGAGTGCGGGAGATATGATTCCTGCGGATGTGGTCTTGCTAGACTCTCGTGATTTCTTTGTTCAACAGTCTGGCTTGACAGGTGAAAGCGATGCTGTGGAAAAAGCTTGTCTGGCTAAAGCAGATGGTCAAAATCTAGAGAGCCTGCTTGAAAGTGAGAGCCTTGCTTTCATGGGAACTAATGTTATCTCTGGTCGTGCAACAGCCTTGGTTTTAGTTGTTGGTGATGAAACCATGATGGGAGCAATTGAGCAGACCATCAATACTTATGACGAACCAACTTCATTTGAACGTGAGATGAATTCCATTTCTTGGCTCTTGATTCGACTCATGTTGGTTATGGTTCCTGTTGTTTTTGTGATTAACGGTTTAACAGATGGGGACTGGCTTGAAGCCGGTGTCTTTGCCCTTAGTGTGGGAGTCGGTTTGACCCCAGAAATGTTGCCGATGATTATCACAGCCAGTCTTGCCAAGGGTTCTATCATTATGGCCAAGGAAAAGGTGGTCATCAAAAAACTTAATGCTATTCAAGACCTAGGGGCGATCGACATTCTTTGTACGGATAAGACAGGAACACTGACTCAGGATGAAATCGTTCTTGAGTACCCTCTTGATATCCATGGTGACCTTGACCTATCAGTGCTTCGGAGAGCCTATCTTAACTCTTATTTCCAAACTGGCTTGAAAATCTTATGGACCGGGCCATTATTAGCCGAACTGAGAGAGAAGCTAAGAAACATGAGATCGTTCGTAATCTTGACCAAACCTTCCACAAGATTGATGAGCTCCCTTTGATTTTGAACGCCGTCGCATGAGTGTCATTGTTAAAGATAATGATGGCTTTGTAAGCATGGTGACAAAAGGTGCCTTAGAAGAAATGCTCTCTGTTTCTAACTATGTGGAATACAAGGGTGACATTATCCCATTGACCGACGATGTTCGTGAGGAAGTCCTTGCTGAAGTTGCCAGTTGAATGAACAAGGTCTGCGCGTTCTCGGTGTCAGCTACAAATCAGAGCTTAATGAAAATGATGTCTTTAGTGTTGAAGATGAAAGTGACATGATTTTGACGGGATATCTTGCCTTTGACCCACCAAAACCATCAGCAGCACCTGCTATCAAGGCTTTGGCAGAGTATGGTGTGACCACAAAGATTTTGACTGGAGACAATGATAAGGTGACACAGGCTGTCTGTGAAAAAGTTGGTCTAGATGTGACGCACATCCTACTTGGAAGTGATCTTGATACCATGTCAGATCAAGATTTGGCTAAGGCTGTGGAAACGACAACAGTCTTTGCTAAGTTATCCCCAGACCAAAAGGCACGAATTATCCTAAGCCTTAAGGAAAATGGGCATAAGGTAGGCTATATGGGTGATGGTATCAACGATGCCCCATCCATGAAGGTGTCAGATGTGGGGATTTCTGTGGATACAGCTGTTGATATCGCCAAAGAAACTGCAGATGTTATCTTGCTTGATAAGGATTTAATGGTCTTGGAAAAAGGTTTGGTTGAAGGACGGAAGGTCTATGCTAATATGACCAAATATATCAAGATGACCGTTTCTTCAAATTTCGGGAATATCTTTTCTCTCCTCTTTGCCAGCATTTTCTTACCATTCCTACCAATGGCACCTGTGCATTTGATTGTCCTAAATCTTGTCTATGATATCTCTTGTATCGCCCTTCCATTTGACAATGTGGACAAGGAATTTCTTAAAGAGCCACATATCTGGGAAGCCAAATCAATCATGCGTTTCATGGCTTGGATAGGACCTATTTCGTCCGTATTTGATATTTTGACATATATCTTGCTCTATTTCATCATTGTGCCAATGATTTTGGGGCATGGCTATGTTCATGGTTCACCAGAAGCAGCAGCCTTTATCATTATTTTCCAAACAGGTTGGTTTATCGAATCTATGTGGTCTCAAACCATGGTTATCCACATGTTACGTTCACCAAAACTACCATTTATTCAAAGTCACCCAGCACTATCAGTTGTTGTGACAACCTTATTTGCTGCTTTCTTTGTGACTTCTCTTCCATACAGTCCATTGGCTAGTCTCTTAAAACTCAGCCATCTAAACGGTCTCTATTTCATTCTCTTGTTTATCATCATTACTTTGTATATGCTTAGTGTTACCTTTGTGAAGCATATCTATATTAAGAAATATAAAGAATGGTTATAGGACAACTATCCTTAGAAAAAAGAGCGTAAGCTCTTTTTTTCATTACCGTCCATTCTGCCAAAACCTTTTCATTTATGGTATAATAGGGCGATTATAGATAATCAGAGGCCCTAAAAAACTTCAGTTATGAGGACATATTTTCTAAGAAATGAGAGACTATGTTTTCAAGGCCCCTTTCTTTCGTAGGCTATCCCAGTGGGAGGTGGAGGCCCTGAGATTTGGGGCTCAAGGCTAAGACCGCCTCGAAGGAAACCATCACAAATA
>JBKWCO010000195.1:0-3371 GCA_046975465.1 Streptococcus sp.
CACGTATAGAAACAGGGAAGTCTCAACCTAAACTAGAAACCTTAGAGCACTTGGCAAGACGTCTGAATATATCTTTATCGGAATTGCTTGGAGAGAGAGCTATAGGCTCAAAGTTGCCGGTAGAATACCTCAATCTCAAATATCAATTGATGCATGCGACTAGTTTAGATAAGCCAAATAACCTAATGAAACTAGACGAAAAGCTGGGTAAAATTATTGATAGCTATTATGATGATTTGCCAGCTGATGAACAGAGGGTTGTTGATATCTTACAGTCAAAACTTTACTCTTATACTTCAAAGACACATCAAAAATTTGGCATGAGCATATTGGAGAAGAGTTTACCTTCATTATGTGAGAAAAGGGTATACACTATCAATGACCTACTACTTATAGAACTATATCAAATCTCGTTAGGAGATGGTGATAGTATGCGGTCAGATGGGTTTAGTGAAGGGACTTTTTATGCCATCTGTAGAAAGCTAATAAATAGTTATGATAATATACCCACGGAGTATTTATTTTTATTTAGGGATGCCTTATTAATGGTTCCAATAGTTGAATATGAACGAAAAAAGTTTCATTTATCGGAGATAGCATTCATTCAACTGCATCACATTATGGAGGAAACTCAAGATTATCAGAAAAAACCAATTTTGAGAATGCTAGAGGGACAGTATCTATATGTTGTAAAGAATGATATTTTTGAGTCTAAAAAAGCCTATCAAGAAGGGATAATCTTGGCTAGATTGTTAGGAGATACCTCTTTAGCTGACATCATATCAGAGAAAATGAGAGATGCTATGAAAGAATAGAGCAGGACATACGTGTCCTGTTCTTTTTTCTAATAAGCAGTATATTATACCCATAAGAAGAATTAAAGAATGTAACTAATTTCATTGAGATTTTTGAAAATGACACCGTCTAAAATAGAGTATTAAGGAGAATTATTATGAAACCTGCTACAAAACGTTTCACAACTTTAACCGCACTCGCTTTAACTTCCGTTCTATTACTTGGTGCATGTGGTAATAACAAGAAGGAAGGCACATTAACATCGAGCTCTAGTAAGGTTAGTCAGAAAGTGAAATCGACAAAACCATCCTCAAAAGAAAAAGAGAAGAAGTCTGAGAAAAAGACAAAATCTTCTAGTTCAGAAGAAGTCTCAAAAGCAACCTCTGGAGAAAAGGCTTCACAACCATCAGCCGGAAATGTTGCTGGATCTGCTCAACAAGAAGTTGCTCCAACAAATCCTAGTGAAGAAACAGCTGGAGTAAATCAAGGATCTACGACAGAACAACCAGCTGCTTCAGCGGAACAAACACCGGCTACCACAGCGGTTGATGCTACTGCAATGGCTAATGGTGATTTCTCTAGTGTTGCTGGTACCTATCAAAATGACTTAGGAGACACAATTACAGTATCCCCATCTGGTAGTGTAACCCGTGTTGGTGCTGAAAGTGGTTATAGTGATACAAGTAGTCAGCTCTTTAATGGTTTTGCTCAAGATGGCGGTTATGTGGCAGGTTTTGCTCATAATGATGGACCAACCAGTGACCCAATTTTCTTTGATAGTAATGGACAGATTCGTTTTGGTTCTGATGCGATATATGGTCGGATGCATGTTTACAATAAATTAGATTGATGGTATTGTCCCTCGGTACTTAAGAAAAGGAAATCACAAGTAGTAGAAGGAGCACACTTTAAAAATGTCTCAAAAAGAACATGGAGAAGTGAGAAGTACTAGTGGTACCTTAAAGGGGACCTATCACTATTTGGATTCTCCCAGTCCCCATTTGTTTCCGTTTGTCTTTATTAGTAACGTAACAGATAGCCTTCAGATGTTTCGCGTGTGTAAGAATGGGAAGCCAATTGCCTTTCCATTACTTCTACCAAATCAGTATAAAATTGTTTACATTAAGGACTTTCAAAATGTTAGCTCCTGCGATGAGATTACTGTGACTGAACATTTAGAAGAATACATCTATGATGAATCATAGTTAGACTAGATTGATACCTATAGTCAAATCAACCCAGAATGAATTAATTAATCTATTCAGATTTGCTTAATGTGTCAAGGAATTAGATGTAGCAAAAGCCCTCAGGTAGCCCCTTTGGGCTTTTCTTAATCATAGTTATCTGAAAGAATTAGCTATCAATTTTCTACAAAATAAAGTTTAGTAATAATATTGAAATAATTGTAAAAAATATTTCAAAGGAGTATAATAGAAATGTGAAAACGGTTCCAATTTTTATCAAACAGCCTAGAAAGTGAGAGTGATCAAAATGAGAAAGGCATATGTTTTTAAGGAACGTCAACGTTACTCAATACGTAAATATTCTTTTGGAGCTGCATCAGTCTTAATTGGTGCGAGCTTGATGCTTGGTGGACATGCTTTGGCTCAGGAACAAGCCAACGGCGCAAGTTCCAACAAGGACTATGAAGTTTTTGTAAATAATTCTGAACCACTTCAAATCGACCAGGCAACTTCAGAAGCTGTTACCGATGTCCTCAATCAACCAGCTTCAAGATCTGAAGCGCCAAGACCTAAGCTTGCCAGCAGTGAAGTTGCTTCTTCTGAAGCTAGTAGTGTAGTGGCTAGCGAGACTGCTTCTTTGGAAGTACCGGCAGAGGTTGCCCATTCTGCATCTGCTGTTGCTTCTGTTGCGAGCTCAGAGGTGGCTAGCCCACGTTCTGAAGTGTCATCAGTAGCTAGCTCTGAAGTAGCTAGTGAAACTGACCGTTCAGCGATGTCAGAAGCAGTGGAAGTTAGACCTACTGACCGTGAAGCTGTCGATACTAGTCTTCGTACTGTCTTAACTAATGCTAGTCAGCCAGGTGTAGATGGTCCTGTGACTGCTGATGGTTCTCTTGATATTCCATCAAACGGTACTTTTTATTTCCGTCGCACAACTGAAATTCGTACAGCTCCAGTCATGGATATCAAACCTACTTTCGTCTTTAGTGCAGGTGACCATGTTATCTATGATAAGGTCTTGAAGAGAGATGATCATCAATGGATTTCTTACATTGGTTACGATTATGAACGCTACTACGCTGATATCGCAGCTTTGAAGGCCGAAAATACTAGTACCACTGAAGCGACTAGAGATGAAGCCGTCCCTGAACGTGGTACTTATTACTTCACTAAACCTGCAGATGTGAAGAACCAACCTAGCTTGACTGCCAAGACTGAGTTCAATTTTGATCCAGGCATGTCAGTCAACTACGATAGATCTTTGCTTGCTGACAACCACCGTTGGATTTCTTACACTTCGTACAGTGGTACTCGTCGTTACGTCGATCTAGGTGCTGCTGCAGAGGCTGTAGCTAAACCAAGAGGCGATATCGCTATTGAAAGTCATGACAA
>JBKWCO010000196.1:0-3367 GCA_046975465.1 Streptococcus sp.
TGGTTGAAAAAGGTGTTACCGTTGGTCCGTTTGCCCATGTTCGTCCGGATTCAATTCTCAAAGAAGGCGTTCATATCGGTAACTTCGTCGAGGTTAAGGGTTCTACCATCGGTGAAAATACTAAGGCTGGTCACTTGACCTACATTGGTAATGCGGAAGTTGGTTCTGATGTTAACTTTGGTGCAGGGACGATCACTGTAAACTATGATGGTCAACATAAATTCAAGACTCAAATTGCTAACAACGTCTTTATCGGAAGCAATTCAACCTTGATTGCACCGCTTGAAATCGGGGACAATGCACTTACAGCAGCTGGTTCAACCATTACAGAGAATGTTCCAGCTGACAGCGTAGCCATTGGACGTGGCCGTCAGGTCAATAAAGAAGGCTATGCCATTAAGAAACCTCACCACCCAAGCCAACAAAGTAGGCTTAAGCCTATCTAAGTCTTACTTCTATTGGAGAGATGATTTAGATTGGGGTCATAGATTAAAGGAGTCAAGTCATGGAGTTTGAAGAAAAAACACTCAAACGTGAGTCAAAATTTAAGGGACATATTTTTGAAGTTGCAGTAGACGAGGTCCTCTTGCCAGACGGTAAGACAGCTGGTCGTGAACTCATCTTCCACAAGGGAGCAGTAGCTGTTTTAGCGGTTACCCCAGAAGGAAAAATCATTATCGTCAAGCAATACCGTAAGGCTATTGAGGCGGTTTCCTACGAGATTCCTGCGGGTAAACTGGAAGTCGGTGAAGCTGGTGAAGAGATGACTGCAGCAGCGCGTGAACTTGAAGAGGAGACTCAGTATAAGGGTGAACTTAAATTGATTCATGAGTTTTACACAGCCATTGGTTTCTGTAATGAAAAAATCAAGCTCTATGTGGCTACAAACCTCAAGCCTGTTGAAAATCCACGCCCACTTGACGAAGATGAGTTTCTTGAAATCTATGAGTTGACTTATGAGGAGTGTATGGAACTCGTAGCTTCAGGTGCAATTCAAGATGCTAAAACCATCATCGCTCTCCAATACTATGCACTTCATTTTGGAGGAAAATAAGTTATGAGTAAGCCACTTTTGACTGACGATGTCATTGAGCAGGCTAAGCGTGGAGAAATTGACTTAGAGGATCATCCTTATTATCAGGACTACGAGGAAGAGTTCTACGATGAGGATTATGAGGCTGATTACCAGCCTTCGGCCTACAAGAGCCGCCGGATTGAGAATGCTAAACGCAATCAATTCCAGCACAAGCTTAATCGCATCCTCTTTTGGGTTGTCGTCCTCTTGATTATTCTCTTCATTGCTGTCTTTTATTTCTAATAGGTCTATGAGTCAGATAGCTCTGTCTACTGATTCAGACAAGATTACAAGCTGAAAAGGAACTATATGAAAATTGGAATTATCGCCGCTATGGAGCAGGAGTTAGTGCTTCTAGTGGAGCAATTGGAAAATAAGGTTGAAGAAACTGTTCTTGGCAATACCTACTACACAGGACGCTTGGGCAAACACGACGTCGTTTTGGTGCAGTCAGGTGTTGGTAAGGTTATGTCAGCCATGTCTGTGGCTGTTTTGGCAGACCACTTTGGTGTTGATGCCCTCATTAACACTGGTTCTGCAGGAGCAGTAGCACCTGGACTTAAAATTGGAGATGTCGTTGTGGCATCAAATTGGCCTATCACGATGTTGACTTGACAGCATTTGGCTATGATTATGGGTAAATGTCTATGCAACCACTCTACTTTGAAAGTGACTCTACCTTTGTAGAGACTTTTGAAAAGGTTTTGGCTCAAGCCTCTATCGACTCTAAAATTGGTCTTATTGCGACTGGTGATAGCTTTATTGCAGGTCAGGATAAGATTGATGCTATTAAAGGGCACTTTCCAGAAGTCTTAGCCGTGAAATGGAAGGAGCAGCCATTGCTCAAGCTGCACACAGTGTCAAGAAACCTTTCATCGTTGTTCGTGCTATGAGTGATACAGCAGCCCATGACGCTAATATTACTTTTGACGAATTCATTATTCAGGCGGGAAACAATCAGCTGCTATCTTAGTGAGTTTCTCAAAGACTTGCAAATACTTTAAATGAGTGTTTATGCTCAATTTCTTAATAAATTTAAAGACGACTGTTATTCCTTTAAGAATGGCAGTTTTTTTCTTCCTTTAGACAGGATAATCTTCTCATTTTTCGAAGAGAAGATCTGAATTTTAGTATTTTTTAGACAAAAATTGAATTAAAATTATGGCAATAAAATGAGAAAGAAAAACAATATTAAAAGAGAGACTCCGAAAGAAAGCCTATAATATAAGGGTTTAAAAATTTCACTATCTATTGATATCTTAGAAATCTTTACAAAACCTCCAAAGGGGTAAATAATTATCTTGCAAAGTTCTGAAAATAGTGTATAATTCAGAATGAAAAGGGTTACAAAAATGTTAAGATTTGTAATAATGGGAGGATAGAATCATGAATAACCGATTCGGTGATTCGAGGCAGCGTTTCTCCATCCGTAAGTTTACGGTGGGTGTTGCTTCGATCTTACTTTCGTCTGCAGTTTTTGGTGTAAGTACCGCTAATGCAGAACAAGCTGAAGAGCCTAAAGGCCAACCAGCGACGAGTGTACTTGAGGAAGCTAGCGAGTCTGATGGTGGGGGCCAAAGGACAAGCGCTAGCGTCTCAAGTAAAGAAGTGACAGCTGAACCTACCGTACAGGCAGAAAGTACAAGTGCTATCTCAGTGACTGCTGTTTCTAGTGAAGTTGCGCTTCAAGAGCAAACGGTTGCAAGCTCTGAACAAACTAGTTCATTGCAAGATAAGACTAGTGAAACTCTTAGTGAGAAACCTGTAACTGTTAGTGAAACACGAGAAGCTAGTGCTAGCGAACTTGCTGCAGCAAGTAATAGTAGTTCCACTTCATCTGATAATTTCGGACTTAAGGTTACCAATCTAAGTCGCCCTATTCCAGCGGATGTTAAGGTGACTAAGACAGGAACTGAAATTCATGTTCAAAACCCTAACGTTGAGCTTCAATTTCCAGACGGAAATAGTATTTACTCAAGAAGTAAGGTTGTTTATCATGATATTTCATTCCCTAACGATATAGCTATTAATTCAGGTGACAAAGTTATCTTCACTCTTCCAAGTGAATTGCAATTTAAGACAAGCTATAGTGTTAATGTTTACAACCCTAATAACGAAGTTGTTGGTATTGCTCAGGTAGATCCTAAGAATAACAGTGTTGTAACCACATTTAATCATTATTTCGAAGATCACCCTATTGGGAAATATATGAATTTAGAGTTAGATACGCTTTATTCTGAAGCTCTCAAAGGTGGCGAAAAATTGCACCTCAATTTCAATGGTCATGTCTTT
>JBKWCO010000197.1:0-3331 GCA_046975465.1 Streptococcus sp.
ACAAGGTAGATATTACCCTTGCCAACTTTACAGTAACTGATGAACGTAAGAAACAAGTGGACTTTGCCCTTCCTTACATGAAAGTCTCAATCGGTGTGGTGTCACCTAAAGACAAGGTCATTAAGGACGTTAAAGAGCTTGAAGGTAAGACTTTGATTGTTACTAAGGGAACAACTGCTGAAACTTACTTTGAAAAGAACTACCCAAATATCAAATTGCAAAAGTATGACCAATATAGCGATGCTTACCAAGCCCTCCTTGATGGTCGTGGCGATGCCTTCTCAACTGATAATACAGAAGTTCTTGCTTGGGCTCTAGAAAATAAAGGTTATGAAGTAGGAATCACATCACTTGGTAACCCAGATACCATTGCCCCAGCCGTTCAAAAAGGTAACAAAGAACTCCTTGACTTTATCAATAAAGACATTAAGAAACTTGGTAAAGAGAATTTCTTCCACAAAGATTATGAAAAAACACTTCGTCCAACTTACGGTGATGCAGCTAAAGCTGATGACCTCGTGGTTGAAGGTGGCGAAGTGAAATAAGACTGGCCCCCTTTAAAGAGGCAAGTCTTGCTTAATAAGAATAAAACAACCACTCCTGCTTCTAGCTAGACTAGATTTAAGCAGGAGTGGTTTTATTTGTTTTTATACTTTCTTTGATCTTCCATTCAACGCAAAGGACATATATAAACAAGCCTCCAAACATTCCAAATACGATATATGGTTTCAGACGATCAAACAAGGTTATTCGTTGACCATAAAGGGATTTTGAACCATCTTTCCAGGTAATACTCTTGTCTTCATCATCAATCCGTTTGTAGGATTCGCCATCATAGGTCAAGTAATTGTCTTTACGGACATACATATTCAAATAGTTGTAGCCGTTCTTTGTGGGAAGGTCTGAAAATAGGCGTTCCTCAGCGTAAACTTCAATGTAGAGGGTCCCATCCTCTAAGCGTTTAATATCATCAACGCGTGCGTCTTTGATGAGAACATTTCCATCTTGAACAATATCCCAATCAACCTTGCCGGACCTATGAGCTCTTTCGTAGGATATGGCAAGCTTATGATTTTCAGATTGCCACAGACCGTAGATACCATCTTTATAAACCCCATCAACAAAGAAAAACATATAGACGATGAAAATAGGTAACATAACTAGGAAACATATCTCAAAAATGTTGGCTAAACGGTCTGTAAATTAATCCCACGTGCTCGCCATCCCGTTTTACGTTTTTGTTCTTTCCGATATGCTTTTTGTGACTGATACTTTCGGTTGACTTTCTTTCGGTCAGTGTATTTTCTTTTGTTTGGTGTCTCACTTAGCTTTTCTCTCCTCTTTGCCGAGCCTCTATAATGATGAGAAATGAGCAAATCCCCATAAGTATCAAATAGAAGGCTTCAAAAACCTCATCTATAGTGGTTTTTCGTTCACCGTAAGGGCTGGTGGAACCATCTTTCCAAGTGAAGTCTTATTCCTGAGTCTATGCGCTTATAGGAGTCACCATCGTAAGTGAGATAATTGTCTTTGCGAAGATAAAAATCCATATAGCTAAAACCATCCTTGGTTGGGAGGTCAGTCAGGTAGCCTTCCACAGTATAAAGCTCCATGTAGAGGGTGCCGTCATTGAAGCGCTTGATAGGGCGAGTTCTAGCAGCATAGATGACATACTTACCGTCTTGAACGACTCGCCAGTCGATATTTCCTCGTTTCCGAATATGCTTATAGGAAATCGCTAGCGTGTGATTTTCGGACTGCCAGAGACCATAAATGTTATCTTCATTGACTGTATAATGATCGTAATAATAAAAACCACCATACAGCAGTGCTAGTATTATTAAGGTGATCAATTCAGATGTTGGCTCCAGTAGAATCATCTTTCTCCAATTAAAGTGCCACCTTTTGGGTTCTTCAATACTTTGACAGTCACTTTTTCTGTCTTTCTCTTTGCTAGAGGGTCTGATTGATTTTTTCTTTGTCATGCCTAATCCTTTCATCAACCATTGTAACAAATTCATCTCCCAAGCAAAAGCTAGCCGATTTGTGATATAATTGGAGGGTATATTGAGAGACAAGAAAGCCATTTTTGTCAGATTTGTAAAAAAATAAAACAGAGGATTTTAAGATGAAACTGACACTCCATGAAATTGCCAAGGTTGTTGGCGCTAAAAATGATGTCACTGCCTATGAAGATGTCGCTATTAACCAGATTGAGTTTGATAGCCGTAAGATTACAGCGGGCGATCTCTTTTGCCGCTCAAGGGTGTGCGTGATGGGCACGAGTTTATCCAAACAGCCTTTGACAATGGTGCCCTAGCGACATTCACAGAAAAAGAATTACCAGCTAATCAAGTCCACATCCTAGTTGATGACGCTCTTGAAGTTTTCCAAAAGCTAGCTGCCTACTATCTTGAAAAGACTGAGGTTGATGTTATTGCTGTGACTGGTTCTAATGGTAAGACAACAACCAAGGACATGATTCATGATATCTTGGCTACAACCTATCGTACTTACAAAACCCAAGGCAATTACAACAATGAGATTGGTCTTCCTTATACAGCCCTCCACATGCCTGATGATACAGAGAAAATCGTCCTTGAGATGGGGCAAGACCACATGGGAGACATTCACCTCTTGTCAACCCTGGCTAAGCCAAAAACAGCCGTTGTTACCTTAATCGGAGAGGCTCATTTGGAATTCTTCGGTAGCCGTGACAAGATTGCCCAAGGTAAAATGCAAATGCAAGACGGTATGCCTGATGGTAGCCTCTTGCTTGTGCCAAGTGATCCAATCGTTGATCCATTCTTGCCAAGCAATCTTGACGTGGTACGCTTTGGGGATGGTGCGGAGCTTACGGTCTCTGAGTTGACAGAATTCAAAGATCACCTCACCTTCTCAACAAATTTCCTCGACGGACAAGTTACCTTGCCAGTCACAGGAAAATACAATGCTACAAATGCTATGGTTGCGGCTTATGTCGCTAAACACTTGGGTGTAACTGAGGAAAATATCCTCACAGCTCTTGCTAACTTGCAACTCACAAAAAATCGTACCGAATGGAAAAAAGCAGCTAACGGTGCTGATATTCTTTCAGACGTTTACAATGCTAATCCAACAGCCATGAAGCTCATTCTGGAGACCTTCTCAGCCATTCCTAAGAATGAAGGAGGTAAGAAAATCGCTGTTCTAGCTGATATGAAAGAACTCGGTGAACAGTCTGTGCAACTTCATACGCAGATGATTCTCAGCCTGACACCAGATGCTATTGATACGGTGATTTTTGATGAGATTGACACCGGTATCAGCGGGCGGACTGCACAGATGGTAT
>JBKWCO010000198.1:0-3322 GCA_046975465.1 Streptococcus sp.
AACTCGAAGTTTGAATCAAAGTGGTCTTCGATAGAACGTTTTGACTTACCAGTAACCACCAAGATATCTTCGATACCTGATTTGAGGGCTTCTTCAACGATAAATTGGATGGTTGGTTTGTCAACGATAGGCAACATTTCTTTGGCCGAGGCCTTAGTAGCTGGTAAAAAGCGTGTTCCGAGTCCTGCAGCGGGGATGATAGCTTTTCTAACTTTTTGATTCTTCATGAGAACTCCTTAGATTTTTATTTTTTATCCCATTCATTTTCAGAGCGCAATTCATTGGACATCATATTGAGAATAGATTCCTTAATATCAGCACCCTCATAGATAGACTTGTAGATTGCTGTTGTAATTGGCATGTAGACGCCGAGTTCTTGGGCGATTTCGTAGGCAACCTTTGTGGTTGAAATACCTTCGATAACCATTCCCATGTTACGTTCAATGTCTTCTAGCTTTTCTCCACGACCAAGCGCATCCCCAGCACGCCAGTTACGTGAATGGATAGAAGTTCCTGTAACGATAAGGTCACCAACCCCAGATAGACCGCTGTAAGTCAAAGGATCAGCCCCAAGTTTCACACCAAGACGAGTAATTTCCGCAAGTCCACGAGTAATAACGGCTGCCTTGGCATTGTCCCCATATCCCATACCGTGGAGGGCACCAGCACCTACCGCGATAATGTTTTTAAGAGCACCAGCTGTTTCAACACCAATCACATCTGAATTGGTGTAGAGGCGGAAGTAGCTATTGCTGAAAATACCTTGGACATAGCGTGCCGCTTCAAGATCCTTAGATGCTGCTGTAATCAAAGTGATATCGCGAACGATAGTTTCTTCAGCATGGCTTGGACCAGATACGACAACAATCTCACTACGAAGTTCCTTAGGAATCTCTTCTTCAAGGATTGTTGAAAGACGTTCGTGTGTTCCAGGTTCCAAACCTTTGGAAGCATGCATGACAACAACTTCGTGGTCCAAAAGTTCAGCAACTTGCTTAGCAACTAAGCGAGTAACCTTGGTTGGAACAACAAAGAGAATAGCATTAACTCCATCTAAAGCTTGGGAAAGTTCTTTGTAGGCTTTAATGTTTTCATCCAAAACCACATCTTTGAAATAACGGGTGTTGGTATGTTTCTCGTTAATTTCATCAATTTGTTCAGGATATTTCCCCAAATACGAACCTCGTGTCCGTTGTCATTGAGTACCTGAGCAAGGGCAGTTCCCAAGAACCTGGGCCCAAGACAGCGATTTTTGTTTTTTCATCATTAGGTCTCCCTTTAGGTCCTTTCTAACAAAGCAGAAAAGACTATATTCCTTCTCATTATAACATAAGAAAAGCGTGTTTGTCTTGTACTCTCTGTTAGGAACGTAGGTGGTTATTATTTTTTCAGCCAATTTTGGGCAATGTAGCCTCCAATGAGAGCAGCCATGAGCGTTCCTCCAATCAGGATTAAGACATGACTGGCTGTAAAGGGAACCATAACTTGATTTACATAATCTTGAGTTTTCCCTTTGGCTAGGAGCTGTGCGATATAGGCTTTGGGCGCGAGCCACATGGTGATAATGGGTGCTAAGTTCCCTAGGGAAAAGATCATATAGGAAAGTAAATTAAGTTTACTATTCTCATAGTTCCCTTTCTTAGCTAGAAAGTCAGCGACAAGGCCAGCTAGAAAGCTAGGAAGAAAGGCTAGAACAAAGTGCCCAGAGGCAAAGAAGAAGAGGGACATAAAGATACCCAGACAGGTAATTGCTCCAAATTGTTTTGTCTTTCTGATAAGCCCCAAGTAGACCCAGCCTGCAAAGATAGCCGCTAAAGCAGGCGTATGATACATATTTTTGACTTTGTAAAAGATTAAATCAATAGCCACTGCAAGGGCTAGGCAAATAAAATACAGTAGAATAGCTAGGCTGGTTTGTTTGATGAATGTTTTTTGACGCATGTGGTCTCCTAATCAATGTGAGGTGTTTTAGTTTTATTGAGCCAAGAGTATGCCAAACCAATGAAAATACCTCCGCCAATCCAGTTACCGAAGAAAACGACTACCCACTGACGTAGAATATTTGCCAAAGTGAAATTATCTACAGCGTCACGCACACCGTTGAAACCGAGCAACATGAAAGAAGCAAAGTTCGCAATCAAGTGTTCATTAATCAAAAATACAAAAATAAAGATAGCTGATAGCGCAATGAAAATTTTAGCAGATTCTTCTTTGAGGAGCATGTAGCCCAAGATGGCAATATTAACGAACATATTAGCTGTAATACCTTCTGTAAAGTTCATCCAATCTGTTTTTCCAAGTTTAGTGGAAACAGCAGTAACTAAGAAACTCTTGTCAGTCAAATGTTGGAAAGAGAAGGATTGGTTGAAGAACCAGGCCAAGATAAGGGCACCGACAAAGTTAAAGAAGGTACAGTAGAGGAGGATGGTACACATCTTGCTCCATTTGATTTTACCATAATAGGCACCACTGGTCAGGAACATCATGTTTGAAGTAGCCAACTCTCCATTGAATATGAGAACGAAGACCAGTCCGATGGCAAAGATAAAGGCGAAGACAAAACGAGAAAGGGCTGGAATACCTGTAGCGATAACATCCGCACCAATAATTCCTACAGCAGTCGACATGGTAAGATAAGCTCCTGCAAGCATCGAACGCAAGGCATAGCGACCAAGGCTTTCGTTGAAGAGCGCTTCTTTTTAGCGCAAGCAGCAAAACTTTTTCTTGGAATTGAGACATAAATTTACCTCTAAGTAGTGTGACATGGAGCATGAGTAGATACACATGCTCGGGTGAATGTTAATCTAAGATGACCATGAAAAAAGTTAGGATATTTTGTCCCAACTTTTCCAAGTCTTAGTATGAGGACGCTCCAGATGTGGCATCTGCGGCTGGCGATGCATCGCCAGCGTGACCACTAGCGTCTGATGCCCCAGATGTTGCGTCGCTACCGCCATGGCTAGTTGCAGCCGGTGCAAAAGGATCGCTTCCTCCGACAAGGCCGTTGACCAGTTGTTTCGAGATACCAGTCAAGCCATGGTTTAAAGTTAAAGACGATTTCATTGATTCCTGCATAAGAACCATCATCATAGTACATAGCCTGATAGTTATGCGTATTGATAACTCCTTCAGGTGACCCTGGAACAATCGTACGAACATATTCTTGGTTACCATTACGAAGTGTACCGATAACCCATTCTACATTTTTCATACGAGCTGGTGGAAGTGAGCCGTGAACAGTTGACATACGGCTACCAGATTGAGGTGGCACACGTTTGGCAAACATAGTGTCAGGATCTTGATGGGCGTTATTGTAGTAGAG
>JBKWCO010000199.1:0-3319 GCA_046975465.1 Streptococcus sp.
CCTTTTTAAGACCATCTGGGATGATGAGGAAGATGTGGACGAATCGATTGTCTGGGTCTATATTTCCTATTTGCGTCAGAAATTGCAAGCCATCCAGGCTGATATCAGCATTCTTGGTGAAAAGGGTGGTGACTTTTGCCTTTTTGCCAATTAGAGAGGAGTAGTTCATGTTTAGACGTTTACGACTTCAATTTATTACGATTGCTTCCTTGGCTATTCTCTTTATCTTGGTTTTTACAGTGGGAATCATCAATACTGTGAGGTCCTTTCAAACAGAACAGGAAATTAGTAAGGTTCTCAACACGCTTACAGAAAATAATGGTAGTTTCGGAAAAACTAAAAAAATTGAGACCAATCAAGGGCATGAAATTCCATCGGATAGTTTTCGTTTTTTCAGTGTGACCTTATCTGGTGATAAAGTGGTCAGTCAGGATACCAGCCATACGGCCCTAATAAACGACAGGAAGCGGCTAGCTATGCCTGACAGTTAGCCGTATGACGAATACTCTAGGAACGATTCGAGAAAAAACATCAATCTTAGCTATCAAGTAAGTAAGTCAGTAAAAATAAGTTTTGGTAGTCTTTTGGACACGACCTCTTATTATAATTCTTCCCAAGCCTTGTTAAGTCTTTCTATCCTTTTATCAATGTTTGGCTTTATCTTTTTTGTCATCATTGTCAGTGCCTTATCAGGAATTGTCATTCGTCCCTTCATTCGAAACTACGAAAAGCAGCGACGTTTTATTACCAATGCTAGTCATGAATTAAAGACACCATTGGCCATTATTTCTGCCAATACGGAGTTACAAGAACTCATGACTGGAGAGAACGAATGGACCAAGTCGACGAACGACCAGGTGGCACGTTTGACCACTCTAATCAATTCTCTTGTAGCCCTATCTCGGCTTGAGGAGCATCCTGATATCGTTCTTCAAGATGTGGATTTTTCGTATGTTACTGAGGATGCAGCAGAGGACTTTAAGGGACCAGTTGTTCGTGACGGAAATCCTTCCTATGGATATTTCTCCAGACATCCATGTTAAGGCAGAGGAAAATCTCTCTTTGAACTTGTAACTCTTCTGGTTGATAATGCAAACAAGTATTGTGACCCAGAAGGGACGGTTACGGTAAGCTTCGTCAAGTCGGAAGAACTCGTAAACGGGCTCGCCTGGAAGTGTCGAATACCTATAAGGATGGTAAGGAAGTCGATTATAGTAAGTTTTTGAACGCTTCTATCGTATCGAAGAATCCCATAATAACAAGGAAAATAAAGGTTTCGGTATAGGTCTATCCATGGCTCAAAGTATGGTCAAATTATTTAAGGGCGTCTCTTGCTCCTACAAAGATGACACCATCACTTTTACAGTCATCTTGTAAGGATATTTTAAAATATTTGACTAGGTGAAAACCTAATTTATGATAAAATAGTAAGGATGAAGATTTAGTGTTCGCTTTGTCATAAAGAGACCATTTGTCAATCTGGAAAGAGCTTGTAAGAGCTTAATCTCCTTCTTAAAAAGATGGTCATTTACGGATTAGGAAAGATAAATCTCAGCTAAGAATCAAATCATAAAACAAAATAGTTAATAGGGAGAAATCATGGCAGAACCAAAATACAAACGTGTCCTCATTAAGCTTTCAGGTGAAGCTCTAGCTGGTGAACGAGGTGTTGGGATTGATCTTCCAACTGTCCAAGCTATGGCTAAAGAAATTGCTGAGGTAGCGGATTCAGGTATTCAAATTGCTCTAGTTATCGGTGGTGGTAACCTTTGGCGTGGCGAACCTGCAGCTGAAGCAGGAATGGATCGTGTTCAAGCGGACTATACGGGAATGCTTGGAACAACTATGAATGCCCTTGTTATGGCAGATAGTTTGAAACAACTCGGTGTTGATACACGTGTTCAAACAGCGATTGATATGAAATCTGTGGCAGAGCCTTACATTCGTGGTCGTGCCCTTCGTCACCTTGAAAAAGGTCGTATTGTTATCTTTGCAGCAGGTATTGGTTCACCATACTTCTCAACAGATACAACAGCGGCTCTTCGTGCAGCTGAAATCGAAGCTGATGCTATTCTTATGGCTAAAAATGGTGTGGATGGTGTCTACAATGATGACCCACGTAAGAATGCTGATGCGGTTAAATTTGATGAATTGACCCATGTGGAAGTTATCAAACGTGGTCTTAAAATTATGGACGCAACAGCTTCTACCTTGTCAATGGATAACGACATTGACCTCGTAGTCTTCAACATGAATGAACCAGGTAATATTAAACGTGTTATTCTAGGTGAACAAATCGGAACTACCGTTTCAAATAAAGCAGACGCACACAAGTAAGAAAGAGAGAAATTATGTCAAACGCAATTATTGAAAAAGCTAAAGAACGTTTCGCCCACTCACATGAGTCATTGGCTCGCGAATTTGGTTCAATCCGTGCAGGTCGTGCCAATGCATCACTTCTTGACCGCATCACAGTCGAATACTATGGTGCTCCAACACCACTTAACCAATTGGCTTCAATCACCGTTCCTGAAGCACGTGTCCTTTTGATTTCACCATTTGATAAAGGCTCAATTGCTGATATCGAACGTGCTATCAACGAATCTGACCTTGGTATTAACCCAGCTAACGACGGCTCTGTAATCCGCTTGGTTATCCCAGCACTTACAGAAGAAACACGTAAAGAGTTAGCTAAAGAAGTGAAAAAAGTCGGTGAAAATGCTAAAATCGCTATCCGTAACATCCGCCGTGATGCAATGGATGAAGCTAAGAAGCAAGAAAAAGACAAAGAAATCACAGAAGATCAATTGAAAGCTTTGGAAAAAGATATCCAAAAAGCAACTGATGACGCTGTTAAGAAGATTGACAGCATGACAGCAGAAAAGGAAAAAGAACTCCTTACTGTTTAATCAATAGAAAAATAAGGAGAGTGGGACAGAAGCAAAAGAGCATGGACTATGTTAGCTTCCTTGTCCGACTCTCTTTTTAGAGGAAAAAGATGAATACATTACTTGGAACAATTATTACTGCCCTAGTAACAGATGAAAATGACAAATTTTATTTTGTTCAAAAGGACGGTGTGACCTTTGCCTTGTCTAAAGAAGAAGGGGAACACGCCATTGGTGACATGGTGACAGGTTTCGCCTATACAGATAGCAAGCAAAAATCACGTCTGACTCAAAAGGAAATCAAAGCAACTCGTGATTCTTACGATTGGGGAGAGGTCACTGAAGTCCGCAAAGATTTAGGTGTCTTTGTAGACGTGGGAATTCCAGATAAGGAAATCGTAGTCTCTTTAGATGTTTTACCTGAACTCAAA
>JBKWCO010000200.1:0-3298 GCA_046975465.1 Streptococcus sp.
CTATAACGACGACGAATGACCTCACGCATGCTGGCATAATCGTCAGGCCCTTCAACCGTCTTAATCTTGTATTTGCGATACTCTTTTTTATTGGGTTTGCCAATCTCAAATACGACCATGGCGGATACAGGACTCGTTCCCATGATGTTAGAGTTATCGAAGGACTCGATGCGAACCGGTGTCGGAATTCCCATGAGTTTGCCTAGATTTTCAATGGCTCCTTGGGTCTTGGCTATATCTTTTTCAAGGAGGTCAAATTTTTGGGTCAGACTGACACGGGCATTTTTCGTTGCCAGATTCACCAACTGCTTCTTCTCTCCACGTTGAGGTTTAAAGACCTTGACCTCATCTCCAACTAGGGCTTCGACAGACTCTTGATCAATGTCTCCTGGAATAAAAATTTCCCTAGGCTTAAGATGACGACTATCCAGATAAAACTGACCCATATAGGTTAGAAAATCTTCCTCAGCATCATTATAATAAGGGAACATATTGACATCACGCTGAATGAGTTTTCCTTGGCGAACAAAGAAAACCTGAACACACATCCAACCCTTGTCCACGTAGTAACCGAAGATATCACGGTCCTGCATGTCCTGACGGATAACCCTTTGCTTGGTCCTCAGCGTCGATACCGCCTCAATCAGGTCTCGATACTCCGCTGCACGCTCAAACTCCATCTGGTCAGACATATCCTTCATCTTGCCCTTGAGCTGATTAACGATTTTATCATCATGACCGTTTAGGAAATTCTTGACATCCTCAACCAAACCTTGCCAATAGTCCTCAGTGGTGTGACAGATGGTGTGGGCATTACATTGACCAATATGGTAATAGAAACAGACCTTGTTGGCGGATTTTACATTTCTTAAAGGGAAAATACGGTCCAAAAGCTTCTTGATTTCATTGGCTGCACCAGAGTCTGGGTAAGGACCGAAATAGAGACCGCCATCCTTTTAACCTGGCGAGTAATCAAGAGCCTTGGATAGAGCTCCTTAGTAATCTTGATAAATGGGTAAGACTTATCATCCTTGAGGCGGATGTTGAATTTAGGCATATTCTCTTGGATAAGGTTAATTTCCAAAAGCAGGGCCTCAATATTGACTCGGTTACGATAAATTCAAAGTCTGCAATCTCAGATACCAAAAGCTCCGTCTTAGTATCATGGCTTCCACGAAAAATAGCTACGCACACGATTTTTAGATTTTTAGCCTTACCGACATAGATAATATTGCCGAATTTGTCCTTGTGGAGATAGCACCCCAGGTTGTTGGGAGCAATTCCAACTTATGTTTAATTAGATATTCATGCTTTCATTGTAGCAAAAAAGAGCTGAAAAGCTCTTCGGAATCATGGCTATCTGTAGTCTTTACTTGGACAAAATCTTCAGGATTTCCTCGTAACTTTTGACTTGATAGTTGGAACAGCTGGAGTCTCATTAACTAGGTTACATTGGATTGAACCAGAATGCTATCAATCTGCATTATTACCACCCTGGATATCAGCAGTTAGACTATCACCAATCATGAGGGCTGAATGGGTGAAAGTCATTACCTGATTGGCAATTTTTCAAAAGTCAGTAGACGGTTTGTGGGCACCCACCTCATCAGAGATGAAAACATCGTCGAAGAAAGGTAAAATACTCGAAGCCTGCAGACGACCACGTTGGATATAGCTAACACCGTTAGTCGCTGCATAAATCTTGTGGCCACGGTCTTTAACGTTTGATAAGAAAGCATGGGCCTGAGGCAACTCCTGCCCCTGCTGACTCAAGAAATGTTGGTAACGGCCTGCTAAGTGACTGCCATCAACCTCCTGTCCAAAATGGTCAAAAAGACGAGAAAAGCGCGTGCGAAGCAATTCAGGCTTAGTGATTAAACCATGATTAAGATCCTCCCACATGGAACGGTTCATGGGGATATAGTGATCCTTGTAAACTTTAAGATCTCGTGAAGCCACCCCAGCCTCTTCAAGAAGGTAGGTCAAAGCCAAATCTTCAGCACGGTCAAAATCTAGGAGGGTGTGATCAAGGTCGAAAAGTAAATGGGTATAGGTCATGGCGTATCTTCTGATACTTGAATCTTTAGGCTTATTTACCACAATCTAGCTATATATGAATAAATAAAAGACGACCCACAGTTGTCCTCTCTGATTTATGAAAAATAAGTATTGCTTACTTAATAGACTATTATATCATTAAAGCTTAAAGAAACCTTTAAATAAATTATATTTTTTTTTCAAATAATTTTACTTAAAAACCCTAATCTCTCCTAATTCATGGTATACTGAAAATACAAGATTAATCAAACGAGGCGTGTTATGAAAAATTTAAAATTTCAATCCGTTTTTGACATTATCGGTCCTGTCATGGTCGGACCTTCCTCTAGTCATCTGCAGGAGCTGTTCGTATTGAAAGATTGTTTGCCATCTTTGGTGGAACACCGACTGAAGTAGAATTTCAACTTTTAATTCTTTGCAAAACCTATCGAGGTCACGGGACAGATGTGGCTCTTGTAGCTGGTATTTTAGCATGGAAACGGACGACCCTGACATTCCACGCGCTCTGGATATCGCATACGAAAAAGGCATTAAGGTCTACTGGAAAATTAACAAGGATAGTAATGCGCCACATCCCAATACGACTCGTATTACCTTAAAAAATGATAAAAAAACCATTTCTGCCACAGGTGTTTCTATCGGTGGAGGGAATATCCAAGTAACTGAACTCAATGGTTTTGCGGTCAATCTCAAGATGAATACACCGACTCTCATCATTGTCCACCAAGACGTTCCAGGAATGATTGCCCTTGTCACAGATATTTTGTCGCGTTATGGCATCAATATCGCCCAAATGACTGTTACTCGGGAAAATGCCGGTGAAAAGGCCATTATGATTATCGAAATTGACTCGCACCAGTGTGATGAGGCTGTCACTGAAATCGCTAGAATTCCTCATCTACATAATGTCAACTTTTTCAGCTAAGAGGGGGATTGCATGTTTTACACTATTGAAGAATTAGTTCAACAAGCTGACCGTGATTACCAAGGTAATATCGCCGAGCTCATGATTGCTACAGAAACAGAGCTAACTGGACGGGAACGTCCTGAAATTCTAGCTCTGATGGCTCGTAATCTCGAAGTGATGAAAGAGTCTGTTCAGGCTGGTTTGTCCCCTGAGAAATCACCAACTGGCTTAACCGGGGGAGACGCTGCCAAACTAGATGCCTATATCAAAAAAGGAAAGACCTTGGCTGATTCTGCTGTCTTAGGAGCTGCTAGAAATGCCATGGCCGTCAAT
>JBKWCO010000201.1:0-3292 GCA_046975465.1 Streptococcus sp.
TTTTCTGTTAGCTGGGTCTTTCGTTTCAATGATGACGCTTGGCATAATCAACAAATTTGAATTTTTCAAGTTTGTGGCGACTTTCCGTAAATTGGAACTGTTTTCCATTGTTTAAATAAACTTTTGAACGGACACAGACAACGTGCTGGTCCTTACCTAGGTCGATAAGAATCTTATCTTGATCGGTAGCGTTATCGATAGTGATTTCTTTAAAGGCGTGGGAGATGCTAAGGTTGAGTTGATTCTCTATGTAGTCGAAAATAGAGTATTCAGCAATGCTACGGTTTAGTTGCGGAACAAGGCTGGCATCTAGGTAATCAATATCTATAACAGAGGCACAGCTATCAACGACTCTTTGACGAACAACACGCCAAACCTGTTGGCTATTAGAAAAACCAGTTCTTTCTGAGAGTTTTGAATCAACAATGATTTTATCCAGAGAAATAACGTTGGTTTGCGAATTAAGGCCTTGTTGTTCTATTAGCTCCTGGTAACTAGTAAGGTCAGACACAGGAAAGTTGATTTGTTCCTGGTTAATAACCTGGGAGCCAGAGCCATGAATTTTTTTGACCAAGCCTTCTTCAACGAGTAAGGTTAACGCCTTTCGTATAGTGTCTCGACTAACCTGATAAGATTGAACCAGTTCTTGCTCGGTGGGGAGAAAGTCTCCTCACTTGATACTTTTGCTCATGGATAGCTTTTTCTAAATCCTTATAAATAATCTGATATTTTTTCATCTTTCTCCTCATTTGTAGGTAAAAAAACATACAACTAATGTTTTTTTACAAAAAATATGTTAAAAAAATTCCGGAACACTTGCAGACAAATTTGCAATCGTTTACAATCAGTTTATCAAGTCAATCAGATATTGTCAAAAAAGAAAAGGAGATTCAAATGGGTAAATTTGAACAAGAAGCTAAAGATCTGCTTGCTGCAATCGGTGGTAAAGAAAATGTGACTGCTGTTACTCACTGTGCGACGCGTATGCGTTTCGTTCTTGGTGATGACAAGAAGGCAGATGTGAAAACAATCGAAGCCATTCCTGCTGTTAAGGGGACTTTCACCAATGCAGGTCAATTCCAAGTTATCATTGGTAATGATGTACCAATCTTTTATAACGATTTCACTGCTGTATCAGGGATTGAAGGTGTTTCTAAGGAAGCTGCTAAATCAGCTGCTAAGAGCAACCAAAACCCAGTTCAGCGTGTTATGACAACCTTAGCCGAGATCTTTACACCTATTATTCCAGCCCTTATCGTTGGGGGATTAATTCTTGGTTTCCGTAATGTTCTTGAGGGTGTGCATTGGTCTATGCTTGACGGTAAGACAATTACCGAGGTTTCTCAGTTCTGGTCAGGAGTGAATCACTTCTTGTGGTTGCCTGGTGAAGCTATTTTCCAATTCTTGCCTGTAGGTATTACTTGGTCTGTTTCTCGTAAAATGGGGACTAGCCAAATTCTTGGAATTGTTTTGGGTATCTGTCTGGTGTCACCACAATTGCTTAATGCTTATTCAGTAGCATCGACACCAGCGTCTGAAATTGCTAAGGATTGGGTTTGGGATTTCGGATTCTTTACTGTTAATCGTATAGGTTATCAAGCGCAAGTTATTCCAGCCCTTCTTGCTGGTTTGTCACTTTCTTATCTTGAAATTTTCTGGCGTAAACATGTACCAGAAGTAGTATCAATGATTTTTGTACCGTTCTTGTCATTGATTCCAGCCCTTATTTTGGCTCATACGGTTTTAGGTCCTATTGGTTGGACTATTGGACAAGCTCTTTCAACAGTGGTTCTTGCTGGTTTGACAGGTCCTGTAAAATGGCTATTCGGTGCTGTTTTTGGTGCTCTCTATGCACCGTTCGTTATCACTGGTCTTCACCATGACCAATGCAATTGATACTCAGTTGATTGCGGATGCTGGTGGAACAGCTCTTTGGCCTATGATTGCTCTATCAAACATTGCTCAAGGGTCAGCAGTCTTGCTTACTATATTATGCATCGTCATGATGAACGTGAGGCTCAAATTTCACTTCAGCTACTATTTCAGCTTATCTTGGTGTTACAGAACCAGCTCTCTTCGGGGTTAACGTCAAATATATTTACCCATTTGTTGCGGTATGATTGGTTCATCTATTGCAGGTCTTCTATCAGTAACCTTTAATGTTACAGCGGCTTCTATTGGTATTGGTGGGTTACCTGGTATTCTATCAATTCAACCTAAGTATATGATTCCATTTGCAGGAATTATGCTTGTTGCTATCATTGTACCTATGGTCTTGACTTTCTTCTTCCGTAAAGCGGGTCTCTTTACTAAGACAGAAGATGATACAGAACTTAAAGAAGAATTCGCAGCTCAAGAAGAAGCTGAATTTGCATCACATACTGCTACTCCAACGGCTCTTGCTGAATCAGCAGAGGTTGTTAGCCCACTTGCTGGCCAAGTTAAACCACTTAGCCAAGCCACAGACCCAGTCTTTTCATCAGGTGTAATGGGACAAGGTGTCGTCATCGAACCAAGTCAAGGCGAATTGGTTTCACCAGTGAATGGTACAGTGACAGTACTCTTCCCAACTAAGCACGCCGTAGGTATCGTTTCTGAAGAAGGTGTTGAAATGCTAATGCACATTGGTATGGATACTGTTAGCCTTGACGGAAAAGGTTTTGAGGCTCATGTTGAACAAGGTGATAAAGTTGTTGTTGGTCAACAATTGATTAGTTTTGATATGGATGTTATCAAAGAAGCTGGTTTGGTCACTGAGACTCCAGTAATCATTACAAATCAAGATGATTTCCAAGCAGATGTTGAAGGGGATCTTCCACGTGATATCAAACGTGGCGAAGTTCTCATGATTGCTCATCGAACAAAATAAGCTAAGGGGCGGAAACGTTACGGTCCACCCTTTGATAAAAAAGAGGTTAAATAAATGGCATTAGATAAAACAAAGGTTGTATACCAAATTTATCCAAAATCATATAAGGACACTACAGGAAATGGAATCGGTGATTTCAGAGGGATCATTGAAAAAATTCCTTATCTAGCAGAGTTGGGCGTGGATATGGTTTGGCTCAATCCTTTCTATCCAAGTCCTCAGCGTGACAATGGCTACGATATTTCAGACTACACAGCTGTCAACCCTGTTTTTGGGGATATGGCCGATTTTGAAGAAATGGTTCGTGTCGCTAAAGAGCACAAGATTAATTTCATGCTAGACATGGTGCTTAATCATTGCTCAACGGAGCATGAGTGGTTCCAAAAGGCTCTTGCTGGAGATAAGTACTATCAAGATTTCTTC
>JBKWCO010000202.1:0-3269 GCA_046975465.1 Streptococcus sp.
GTTGATGATTGGGCTGATTTCTTATCCTTCTTAACAGCTTTACTTGAGCTTGAATATGACTTCTTAACTGTTTTGACTGAACTGCTACTTGTGCCAACACGAGCTGATTCATGGCTGTTAAATTTAGTCACCAAAAAGATAGCGAGAATAACTACGATAAGAGCTAATACTAAACCAATAAGTTTGCTTGTATTTTTCATGAGTGATGTTCCTTTATTGATTATTTTTCGTCATAAATATAACATTTTTATTTCTATATTTCAATAATATTACACAAAAATATAGAAATATTTTTATGACATCTTCTAAAATTGGATAGCCTTTAAAACTTAACTGATCTCAATATAACGACGTGCACCTGAATATGATAAATAAGAAATCCAATAATGACCATCTGCCTGAATAAGGCTATCATAATTTACTGTATTTCCAGCATCATAATATGCCAACTCAGGTGCAGAAATCTTTGGTTCTGCTTTGATACTTGCATGGCCTTTAAAAGTATAAACACCACTATTAGGAATTGATGGTTTAGAAGGATTAGATGTAGTTGAAGCACTTTCTACAGTTGTCGTTGTTCCACCTACACCAATTTGTTTACCACTATCAATAACATAATAAAGATGGATAAGATATTCTCCTCTGTCATTCTTATGATCACTAATTTTTACAGAAGTCTTATAGGTACCATCAGATTGTTTAACAGCTTTATACCATTTCAAGTCATCTTGTCCATTTTTTGCTGACCAAATTGGAACTTGAACTTCTTTTAGTCCAACATTACTTGAAACATTCGAGATAACAACATCAAAGGTACCTGATTGGTCATTCTTATTTGTAACGTTAATGGTTCCTTTAACCTCTGGTTTTACCTCAGTTGAAAGCTTTTGTACTGGAATATAGCGACGGTTTCCTGCATATGATAGATAAGAAATCCAGACATAACCATCTGCTTGGAGTGTTTTATCATAATTGACAGTATTCCCTGCTTCATAATAGGCTAGTTCTGGAGCAGACACTTTAGGTTCCGCCTTAATACTTACTCTCTCTGTAAATTGATAAGATCCTGAAGAAGCTAAATTACTTCCTGTATTATCTGTTGGTGTTGGAGCATCGGGAATACTTGTATTTCCACCTTTTAAGTCTTTAAAATGGATGTAACCACTTGCAGAGTTTCTAGGAATAAACCTATGGTTATATCGATTTGTATATCCATAATTATATTCTTCAATCTCAACATTTTCCCCATTTACACCTACAACCCATGCAACATGAAATCCCTTATTACCAGTAAACCACGCAACTGAGCCAGCTGCCGGATTCATGTCAACACGATAGCCTTCATTTTGAGCACGATATCCCCATTGATTTGCATTACCATATGCATAAGGAATTGTAAATCCATTCACTGTACTCAATCTGTAAGCTACAAAAGAGACACATTCACGTTTATATAATCCCCAAGGATCAACTTCAGCATAAGGTATTGCAGCATTCGGCCACGGGTAGTTGTCTCCAATAACAGTACTTCTTGACATTGGTCGTCTAATATTTCCAACACTGAATAATCTCGAATAACCAGTACTTGGTGTTGACGGTTTATTATCTGTTATAATTTCAGGAACTTTTGGCTCAGAAATTTTATCTGTTACAGTAACTTTCTCAGTCTTCTTATCTTCACGCACCTCGGACTCAACTTTTTTATTTACCTCATTAGAAATGTTTGGAGTAGTAACTGTTTTATCAGGTACTTTACCATCATTTGTCGCTACATTAACCTTTTCTTCTACTGTTGATATTGGTTCAGTAGTATTTTCAACTTTGTGAGTTTCATTCGCAGTAACTGTTTGAACATGCTGAGAACTTTCACTAGTCTTTTCTGGAGTCACAGCACTTGAGGTTGCTTCAGCAGGTGCCAAACTTTCCTTTGGAACTGAAACAGTAGCTTCAGAAAGAACAATCTCAGCATTTGAAGAAGTTACTTTCTCTGATACAACTCCATTATCGCTAGTAACACTTGGAGTTGATTCAGAAACAGCCACTTGCTCATCAGCATGAGCAGTCTGTACACCAGAAAGTAGGAAAACTCCTAAAAGAACAGAAGCAGCACCAAAAGAGTACTTACGAATTGAGAAACGTTGAGCAACATGGTAAAAACTATTTTTCATAATAATATCTCCTTGTCTTTTTCATAACTCTTTCCTATGCAAAAGAGTATAGCACGACTATCCTAATCAAACTGTGTAAGTCATAAACAGTCAAAAAATTGTCATTACTAGCAATTTATTATATTCGTTTACATGAAATATAAATATTATTATAATCTAGATTAAACAATCGACATTTCGGAAATTTTCTATCATTCTAAAAATATATGTCCTTTGAAAACAAATATCGAGTCAGTTACATGTTTTATTTTTAGCGTCTATTTAAAATGATAGTCTTTAAATCGTGTTGACAAAGAACAATTAGGATACCTCCCTAAAACATCTCGAACAGCGGACAAACCTATACCATGTCGCTCCCCTTTGCTTTAGTAACTGAATTTAAAGATATTATATAGAGTATATTGATAGATTCTTGAGAAGTATTTACTCTTTTAGTACTGCTTTCCATACCAGCCTCAAATATCTCTAGTCTTCCCAGTTTATATACGTGTCAATTGACGTATTGATAAAAACTCTTCACAATTACTTAAATACAGATATAACGGCGAGATTCTCTCAATCTCTTTTTTTATTTCTTTTTTAATTTAGAAAAATAACTTACCTTTGCCAACAGAGAGGTGAATTTTTCCAAATAATTTTGGAAAAAGAGGATGCAATCCTAGCCTTCTGCAAGACCACAATATATATAATGACTCTGTCATTATATATATTGTGTTATAAGCAGTTATAAGCAGCGTCAGACTCTGCTGACCGTCTCCATCATCACCTAGATAATTCATTATAATCTGTTTTTTAATTTTCAACTTATCAGACATAATTAATAAATGAAAGGAGAAAGTTATGGGCAATTCATAAGATTAGCAGTGAAGAAATCTCCGACGGGAGAGAGTACTCACTACTTTTTCTTTGTGTTAAAGTAGTGGTGTCATGTAAAGTCGTGGCTTCTTTTGGTGCTAGACGTCGAGTATTGAAAATGACATCACTAAAATAAGGAATCATTCAAAACAAAGAGGTAATGTCATGTGTGCAGTATTTGGAATTGATGTGAGTAAAACAAGTTCTGAGGTGGCAATTTTAGTCAACGGTGAGAAGGTTCATGGC
>JBKWCO010000203.1:0-3264 GCA_046975465.1 Streptococcus sp.
GTTTATTCCTTGTACATTCGCCGTCACCTGATTTTCCAAGGTCAGACCAAGCCAAACCAACTGCACCGTCTAGCTACACGCTATGTTTCAGCTAAGGCCCAGGCTAGTCTCATTGAAAAAATGCTGGAGCAAGAGCTTTTGACTGAAAAAGAGCTAGACATCTATAAACGAGGTCGTAATGCGAATAGCCATACCAAGGCTAAAAATACAGATGTTATTACCTATAAAATGTCAACAGGCTTCGAAGCAGTCATGGGCTATCTTCATATGACAGAGGATATCGCTCGCTTAGAGGAACTGATTGCTTGGTGTATTGATGAAGTTGAAAAAGAAATCTAAAAATTCTGCCGAGAGCAGGATTTTTTGTTATTTAAAGGCTATAAAAATTGTAACAGTTAGCCAGAGTTTCAAAATTTAGATTATTTGATAATCAAAGTAATTCAGCGTCTTGACAATAAAAAATAAGATGAAACTAATATTTAGCACCTTGAAAATGAGAAAGTTAAGGGATGTCTGACACGTGTAAAACCCCGATATAATAGCGTTTTTTAATAAAACTAATTTGACAGAAAGTAAAAAAAAAGTCTATAATATTAGTAAATGAGGCCATCTAAAAAATGAGGAGGTGAATGGAAATAGCTAAGAAAAAAGTTTTCTATACAACTTTTGCTGCTTTGATTTTATCTAGCTTTACGCTTCAAACAGGTAAAGCAGATGAAGTTCAGGTAAAACCTGATGAAGCTAAAATAGATTATGTTAATAGTGAGGCACCGGCTCCAGTTGCTCCTCAGGCTGATTTTTCTTCAGTAGGAGCTAAGGCAGAGTCAGCGAGTCAAGTAAGTTCAGTAGTGACCTCAACGTCACTGATGGTTGTCTCTTCAAGTGAGACAGATGAGGGGCTTCTTGAGGTACATTCTCAAGTTGATATCGTGGAGACTAGTGTTTCTACGACGACACCTCATTCAGAAGAGGCTCGTGCCCAGGCTTTTGGTGAGGATCGATCAGTAGCGGCATCTGAACGAGGAGATGCAAACCCAACATCTGATTCTGAACAAGCAAAACCAAATATTGTGCTTACTTATGATAAGTCTCGTGAGGCTACAGCGACTGCAGAGTCTCAAGCTGTGACTTCAATGTATAAGAGTGAAAGCACACTTTATACATCTGAACTTGCTGGAAATACACATGCAGTTATAGAAAAATCAGAGTATTCTTCACTGGATTCTCATACGACATCTGTAAGTGCGACTCCTACTAGCCAAGCTATTGCAACTTCTGAAGTCGCTTCTGAGTCTGCAAGCACTGCAAGCTCTCTTGCATCTACGGCTCCAGAAACGAGTCAGTTAAATAATAATTCAGAAGATAGCTTAACTGTCCTTACGGTTGGCTGGAAAGATTCATCATCAACTTCTGAGGTCTTTAAAACTTCTGAAGTGGTTTCTATGTTGCAAAGTGAGAGTTTGACCTATTCGTCAGAGGTAACCTTTACGGATGGACTCATCTCAGAAATCTTAGCGACTCCAATCACTTCTGAAGTATATTCCGTTGTTCCAAAACGAGACAGTACTGGAGCGCTTCTTGAAGATCAACCTGCTGTTACAGGGAATACAGATATTCTTTATTTAGCACGTGGTGAAATCTTTAACGTCAACTTTGATGTTAACAAGATGGAAGGTAAGAAGATTAAGGGTCTTAATCTTGTTCTTGATGGCAAACAAATTCATCACAGTTACTTTGTTGAAGGAACTCTGGATGAGGTCAATGCTGGTTTGAGTGCCTACCATTTGGCAGAGCAAACAACTGGTATTCATAAAATGACCTTTGAGTTGATTGATACGAATAACAATATTCATTACCTGACACAAACCTTCAGTGTCTTCAATGAAGGTGAGCGTCCAGTGACACCTGATAGTTACCGTAGGAATCAGTATTCATCAACAACGACTGTACCGGTTACTTATAATACCAGTGCAAATAGCTACACTGAAACCGCCAATCATATACAAGCTACGGCTGTTAATGAGTTGGCTGAGACAACTAGAGCGCTAACACAGCAATTGGCAGAACAAATTGCTGAGGTTTTGAGTGGTTGGTCTTCAGCGATTTCTGGAAATAGTTCAACAAGCACAGGTTCAATTGATATCTTCCAAGCAGCAGGTAAAACCATTACTCAAGCTGCGAGAAAGATTGCAGAATCAATCTCAGATCCAGATACAATTGGTAAGCAAGCTTTGGCTGCTGCAACTGTTGTTCTCGTTCTTCTAGTGCTTTACCTAGCAGCAATTACATTTATTTAACATGCTTTGCCCTCGTAAGAGGGCTTTTTTTATGATAGAATTAGCTTATGAAAACAACTAAAGAATCAAGTCTAGACATTGTTTATGGTGTGCATGCCGTAACAGAGAGTCTGGAAGCAAATACTGGAAATAAACTCTATATTCAAGATGATCTTCGTGGGAAAAATGTTGATGCCATTAAGGCTTTGGCAGCTGAAAAGAAGGTGTCTATCTCTTGGACACCTAAGAAAACCTTGTCTGATATGACAGGAGGAGCTGTGCATCAAGGTTTTGTTCTTCGTGTGTCAGAGTTCGCTTACTCTGAGCTCTCAGATATTATGGATAAGGCTGAACAAGAGGAGAATCCTCTAGTCCTCATTTTAGATGGACTCAACGATCCTCATAACTTTGGTTCTATCCTACGTACAGCTGATGCTACTCAGGTGACAGGAGTTATTATTCCTAAGCATCGTGCTGTGGGGGTAACACCTGTCGTTGCCAAGACATCAACAGGGGCAGTGGAACATATTCCCATTGCTCGAGTGACCAATCTTAGCCAAACTCTTGATAAACTTAAAGAAGCAGGCTTCTGGGTATTTGGGACAGATATGGATGGCACACCATCTCATAAATGGAACACAGCTGGGAAGGTTGCCCTTATCATTGGTAATGAAGGAAAAGGTATCTCTGCTAACATAAAGAAACAAGTGGATGAGATGATTACTATTCCTATGAGTGGTCATGTGCAGAGCCTTAATGCCAGTGTGGCAGCTGCAGTTCTCATGTATGAAGTTTATCGAAACCGATTGTAACTATGAAAAAAAGAATACTTCTAGTTGATGGTTATAATATGATTGCCTTTTGGCAAGAAACCCGTCAACTTTTTAAGACCAATCAGCTTGATGAAGCTCGTGAAACCTTGCTTCGTAAGCTCAATCATTATGCTAACTTTGAACATATTGATATTATCTGTGTATTTGATGCTCAG
>JBKWCO010000204.1:0-3212 GCA_046975465.1 Streptococcus sp.
TACCTGGAGAACACCATCCACATAGGTCAGCGAGATAGAGAGACCATCAATTTTGAGTTCAGCCATATAATCAGCATTAGGAAATTCGGCCTTCACTCTCTGATCAAAGGCATCCAGTTCTTCTCGTGAAAAAGCATCCTGCAAACTATAAAGCGGATACTCATGTTGATATTTTTCAAAACCATCAAGGACCAGACCTCCCACACGATGCGTAGGACTATCTGCTTGAACATATTCAGGGTGCTCAGCCTCCAAAGCTACAAGCTCTCGATAGAGCTTATCGTAGTCTGCATCTGACACCGATGGATTATCTTCCGTATAATACTCTTTTGCATACTGGTTAAGTTTAGCAACCAGCTCTTTCATTCGTTTTTCCATAGGAACATTTTAACATAAAAGCAGAAAAAAACGCCTTTACAGACGTTAATTAGGAAACAAAATCAATGACTTTGGCCAATTTCTTAATAAGAATTGCACCAACCAAGAGTGAAGCCAATTCTCCCATAGCAACAGTGAACCAAGTTGCCCAAAATGGTGCTTGAGTAACTAGGGTCAACTCAGCCGCAATCGTCAACATGAAGAATGAGAAGTAAAAGGCAAAGAAAACATGAGACTTGTCAAAAAGGCCACCTAAAATGTCTTGGTTTTTAAAACGGTCAAAGAAATAAACACCTGAACCGACAAAGACCAATGTTGAGAGACTACCAACGACCACATCAATCATGTTAAAACTAAAGAAGTTGGCAATCAAACATCCCAAGGTCACAGCAATGATATACTTGCGATTATAAAATCCCAAAGATTAAACATTTCTGCAATTCGAAACTGGTATGGACCATACGAAATCAGATTAAAAGGTGGCACAATGGTCAAGACCACATAAAGTGCTGCCACAATAGCAATATGAGTTAAATCACGAATAGTTTGATTTTCATTTTTTCCTCTACAATCTCTCTATTTTTTTCTTTGACAAGAACTCATTCCCGCCAAAAGAGCCTGGACCTCGCCAAGCTCTCTTTAGCATCTAAGAATTGTCCTCGTCTTTTTGTGTTTTGTGCTATCATTACCATCTCCTGAAAAACTATGAATAATGGTAAGCACATCTCCTCTTCGGCTGTGTAGTTCACCTTGTTTAAGTTCCTGATAGGTTGCGTTAAAAATAGCCCCCAGAATCAAAATCCTTGCTAAAAGATAACCAAAGCATGAAGACGAAGATCATAATTGACCCGAATAACTTGATATCAACCAATCGACTCAGCGTACGAATCACATAGGTCCCAAACAAATTGCTCAAATACCCAATCACCAAGGTTGTAAAAATAGTCCCGGCATGATATAACGAATTTTTCGAATCTTCACATTTGGAAGAATGAAATAAAGCACCATCATTCCCAGGAAGACAACTGCAATACTCAGAGGCTGGATACTATTTAGAATAAGCTGAGTCATCTTGGAACCAATAGGATAGGTCTGATTGATAACTCGAAGGACCGACTGAATAATCGTAGACAGCATTAGTGCAAAGGTGAGCAGGAATAAGATTACCAGACTCATGAAACCACCGATAATGTGACTAATAAAGACATCACGGTGTTCTGAAGCACCATATACCTTGTTAATCGCCTTTTGAAGTGAAGACAAGGACTTAATCATAGTCCAGAATCCCGTCAAAGAGGCAACTCCTAGCAACTGTCCAGAAGGTGTCGAGAAGATATCCTGAACAACGTTGGCTGCAGGTGCATAAAACTGCTTAGGAAGGTGCTCATTCATAAACTTCAAGAGATCTGTCGTATCAATATTCAAATAGGGAAAGACATTGGCCGCAATGACAATGAGCGGAAAAACCGTCAAAATGAGATAGTAAGCCACTGCGATAGTTGAAATGTCTATCTCTGCACTACGATAATGCCTAAGATAAACCTGCAAAGGGCGCCACTGGAGTTTATCCAAGAGACGGGCCATTAAGCCTTGTCGTTTCATATTAGTAAGTTCTTTCTTCGCCTTGAGAAGTCAAAATTACTGGACCATCCTTAGTAATAACAAATTGGTGTTCATATTGACAAGAAAGTCCACCGTCAAGAGTTTTGTGAGCCCAACCAGTTTCAAGGTCCGTATCAATTTCCCAAGTACCAGTGTTAATCATTGGCTCGATAGTCAAAACCATTCCTTCTTTGAGACGGAGACCTCGTCCGGCAACTCCATAGTTAGGTACCATTGGCTCTTCGTGCATTGTTGGCCCAACTCCGTGTCCAACCAAATCACGAACAACACCGTAACCACGACTTTCAGCGTATTCTTGGATAGCTGCCCCGATATCACCGATACGGTTACCGACAACCGCTTGTTCAATACCAAGATACATAGCCTCACGTGTTACTTCCATAAGTTTTTTCACTTCGTCAGATGGCGTTCCAATCGCATAAGCCCAACATGAGTCAGCCAAACCGCCAGAATATGATTCCGTGTATTTTTTAACCTGAGCAACATTGTCAAAGTCCAATTTTGACACATCAAGGACTGACTTATCAATAGGTTCTGACAAGACCATATCAACATTCAAGAGGTCACCATCTTTTAAAATATAGTGACGTGGAAAGGCATGTGCCAATTCGTCATTAAGGCCACAGCATGTTGCATAAGGGTAATCCATAATGCTTCCCTCAACTCCAATCTGAAGAGGAAGAACATTTTCTTCTTTACAACGACGGCGCACATACTCTTCTACTTCCCACATGTCTACTCCTGGTTTCAAGAGGTCACGTAGACCAATGTGAATGCTGGCAAGAAAATCTCCTGCCTTATCCATTGCTTCAATTTCACGTGCTGATTTTAATGTAATCATTGTTTTCTCCGTTTTCTTTATATCTTTTATTTTTATTCATTACTATGTTTTCTTAACCACAACGACTGATTTGCAGACGGTATGATTCCCGTGAGTAACCATAAGGTCCAGATGAGCTCTACGTCTGGTCTCAACAATAATACTTGGTGTAATCGTCACCTTATCATCAATCTGAGCTGCCTGAAGAAAGTAAAACATCATCTCTTCAATCACAAGACCATTTTGCTCCTGCTTTTCCATGATACGATAGACAACCTCTTTAACCATCTCTGCAAGAACACCCTGAGTGAGGTTCCCAGAATTGTCAATCATAGTGGGCTCTACCTCAAAACTGAAAGCATGCTTGTCCTGGTTTAGGTTAGCTATCATT
>JBKWCO010000205.1:0-3202 GCA_046975465.1 Streptococcus sp.
TCTTTAGACACCTTGTAAGAGAATTTTTTCTTATAACTTGGCTTGCTCAAACGGTCCACTGCAATGCCCAGGATAAGAATCCCTACAAAGAGAGTCCATTCCGAATAGTCCAAGCGAAAAAGGTCATGTATGTAGGTTGATAGAAAGGCCATCCCCAAGAAAAAGAGAAATTTTCCCTTAGATTGCCAGCTCAAAAGCACAAAAAGCAAGGCCAAAATCAACTTATAATTAAAGGCCAAATAAAGATCTGGAATAAAGGCTGTCGCGATAAAATAGGCCGCAATGATTAATAAGGTGAAAACACCTGCATTAAATCGTCTCATAACAGTTCCTTTCTAAATCCTGTCCTTGAGTTTTTCCACAAAAAGGTAGGCTGCTGGACAGAAAAGCGTATTTTTTATAGTCAGATGATTGATCTGATAGATTTTCTTACGATCCGTGTGAGGAAAGGCTGCACAAGCCTTAGGACGGACATCATAAATATCACAGAGATTATCAGGCCCTAAGAAAGGGCAAGGCATAGACTTGAAGACCTTGTCGCCATCCTCATCTACCTGAAGGTACATCTCCTCGAAGGCAGGTAATTTCATTCGAAAATGCTTGGCAATGCGAGTAATGTCCTGCTCTGTGAAGTCGGGACCAAGCGTCTTACAACAATTGGCACACTGGGTACAATCAATTTCTTGAAAGACTTCATTGTGTACCTGCTGAACAATCTTATCTAAATTTTTAGGAGCCTTCTTCTTAAGTTGTGCTAGAAACTTCGGTGCTCTCCTTGCTTTTGACGTGCCAATTCCTCGAAACGTTTGACATCAATAGTCTGTGACATGTGTTTTCTCCGATAATTTATAATTCTTTCATCTATTATAGCATAAAAAAATAGAGCCTAGTTTTGAACTAGACTCTATGTCAATTACATCGATACGATTCTACGATAAGAACGCGACGTTAGGGCGAAAACCAAGACATAGACTAGGAAGAATACGCCACAAACAATGATAGTGACCACTAACATAAGATCTGGATTGAGAACTCCAATGATACGCACAATCAAACTGATCATATGATAAGCAAAGGCCAAGTGAATAAAGGCAAAAATCAAGGGGAGGAAGAAGACAGTAAGGACTTGCTTTCCAATGGTTTGCTTGACTTGGAGGTCGTCCAAGCCAATCTTTTGAAGAATAACAAAGCGCTCACGATCCTCATAACCTTCGGAAATCTGTTTATAGTAAATCACAAGAACTGTGCCAAGCATGAAGATGATGGATAGGAAGATGCCGATAAAGAAGGTTCCACCAACAAAGCCATTTACCATGCCTTCTGCATCATATCGGCTATTTGCAGTGAAGTAAGACTTAGGGAGGCCAGTAGTTTGTCCAGCTAACTGTTGTGTTTCTTTATCCGTGATTTTGTCTAGCAAATTTGAATTTTCTTGGCATCATGTGAAGGGTCTTTGACATTAACACCAACATAGGTAGCTTGGTGGTTGCTGTTCCTTTGATACTTTCTTGAAAATCATCCATATCAGGAACAACAAGGTAGCTATAATCAGAAACTATGACTGTAAAGAGGTTGGGTACTTTACCTTTAAGAAAGTCATTAAGGCTATCATGGATCTGGTAGGTTTGACTGTTGACAGACAAACTCTTTTGATCTTTTAATGTTTTATTTTTAGTAAATAAGCCAACTTGATTTGAAGTCAGATTGAGGTCTTTACCTGTTAATTGTTTATAAGTAGCTTGTGAGAAGACAAGAAAAATTGATTTTGGTAAAACTTTTCTTTCATTCTCAGAAAAGATGGTTAGCTTGTTTTTTTCTTGTTCTTTGATACCAAAGTAGAGGTAAGTTACTTCTGTTTTTCTATTGACCTGATTTCCCGACTGTGATAAGAAATCATCCATCACCTTCCGTGTACTTGTTACATCTACATTTGTTCCGGTAACTGAGTAATCATGTGGAGCAGCACTCGCCAGATAGTCTTTTTTTCCAGCATAGATACTTGCAGCACCTACAAGCGTCACTAGAACCATACTTGATAGGATGGCAATGGTCGCCAGCCCAACTGCATTTTTCTTCATCCGAAAGACAAGGTTGGAAATGGAAATCATATTATTGGGCTTGTAATAGTAGCTCTTCTTCTTTTTCAAGAGTTGCAGAACAACTGTTGTCCCGGCATTAAAGAGAAGGTAAGTCCCTAGAATGACCAGTAGAACAGCTAGGAAAAAACTCATAATAGCCGTTACTGGATTCTGAACAGAGAGAGCAAGATAGTAACCATACCCCATAGCACCAAGTCCCAAAAGGGTTTGAATAACTAGAAAACGTCCCTTTTTTTCACCCTTAAGGCCATCTTTAGTTAATTGTAAAGGATTAAGCCGTAGCAATCGGAAACCATTTACCAAAACCAACAAACCAAAAATACAAGCAAAGATGACAAGAACAATAGGAATTGTCATTACTTGAAAGGTCGAAACTAAACCAGTACTTTCACCGATAAGCCTTTGAAGAAAAGCATAAATGAGTTTATCAAAAAGTGCCCCCACACCTATACCTAGAAGCAAAGTCACAAAACTCATAATTACTGTTTCTTTTAGAATCATACTAAAGAGGTGACGCTTCTCTAAGCCAGCACACTATAGAGACCAAGCTCCTTTGAACGATTTTTCATAACAAAGCTATTGGCATAAAGAACAATAATCCCAGAAGAGAGGGCAACAATTCCAAGTCCCATCCCCAAAACCATCTTGATAGCATCTGCCCCAGTCAAGTCATCCAGATGAGGATTAAGCGTTAAAGATGTAAAGATATAGGTAATGGCAATAGCCAGAATGGTTGCTAAAGCAAAAGGATAATAAAGCTTACGATTTTTTATGAGATTGGACAAAGCCAGTCTATTGGTTAGACGAAACATATTAGTTCACCTCACTTGCCATTGCAGTTAGTGTATCGGAAATTTCCTGGAACATTTGATGTTCAGACTTATCTCCTTTGAAGATTTGATTATAAAGAATTCCATCCTTGATAAACAAAACACGCTTCGCTCGACTGGCGGCCGCTGTCGAGTGAGTTACCATGAGAATGGTCTGACCGCTGATATTGATGGCATCAAAGACATCTAAGAGTGCCGCTGAAGATTTGGAATCCAGAGCACCTGTTGGCTCATCTGCTAAGAGGATTTCTGGTTGAGTGATGATTGCACGCG
>JBKWCO010000206.1:0-3175 GCA_046975465.1 Streptococcus sp.
CAGCATGGGTGCACTCAGGTGTAGCTGTAACCATTATCGCTTGGTGGCTCCTTGTCTCAGCCTTTACACAAGGCTTTCAAGCTTATCGCCAACGTCAATTCGGCTTCTCAGGACAACCTGCCCTGTCAATCACCTTGATTTGTCTGGTATTTGGGCTCTTGCTCTTTAGTGCTCCGTTTTTCTCAGCCTTTCTTATTGGGCGCTTGGTAGCTTCCTTAATTATCTTTACAGGTGTTTCAGTCCTTTCCTTTTCATTCCGCTTGTGGTAAGAAGAAACCAGACACTACATAAACATAAAAAAGCCTTGCAAATGCAGGGCTTTTGTCATACTTTGATGACTAAAGAACTTAGCCTTCTAGCTCACTCAAATACTCATAGCGTTCATATTTTTCAAGCAAGCTTTCATTAGTGGCATCCAAGTCACGTTGAAGGCTGGCTAGCTGTCCATAATCGCTAGCATTTTCAAGCATAGCTGCTTCAATCTCTTCGATTTTGGCTTCAAGGTCAGCAATCTCGTCCTCGATGGTCGCCCACTCTTGTTTTTCAAAGTAGCTCATGCGTTTTTTGTCTTCTTTAACTTTCTCAACTTTAACGCTAGCTTGCTCTTTTTCCTTCTCGAGGAGGGCTGATTGCTCTTGTAAGAAGGCTTTTTCATCAAGGTAGTCTGTGTAGTTACCAAAGAACTCTCGAACACCACCCTCTTCAAAGGCTAGAATCTTGTTAGCTACCTTGTCCAAGAAATAGCGGTCGTGACTTACGGTAACGACAGGGCCACCAAAACCATTAAGGAAGTTTTCCAAAACCGTCAAAGTTGCAATGTCCAGATCGTTTGTCGGCTCATCCAAGAGCAGAACATTGGGCTTTTCAATCAAAATCTTAAGTAGATAAAGACGTTTCTTTTCCCCACCAGAAAGTTTAGCAATCTGTGTTCCATGGGTAGAACGAGGAAAAAGGAACTGCTCCAAGAGCTCGGTGATACTGGTTGTTCCAACTGTTGTCTTGACTTCATCCGCCACTTCTTGCAAGTAGTTAATGACACGCTTGCTCTCATCCATGTCCTTAATTTGCTGTGAGAAATAACCAATACGTACCGTCTCACCAATATCAGGACACCAGCTGTAGGCACAAGATCACCATTAATGAGATTGAGCAAGGTCGATTTCCCGACACCGTTATCACCAACAATACCGATACGATCACGATTTTGCATGATAAGGTTGAAATCACTGAGAATTTGTTTGCCATCTTCATAAGCAAAATCGACATGCTCGAAGTTAACCACCTTCTTACCAATACGGCTAGTCTCAAAGTTAATTTCAAGATCGTCATTATTGACCGTTTGGTGAACCTCACCCTTTAGATCCTTAAAACGATTGATACGAGCTTGTTGTTTGGTCGCGCGTGCCTGTGGTTGCGTTCGCATCCATGCCAACTCCTGCTTATAGAGTTGCTTTTTCTTGTGAAGAGCCGCTGCATCTCGTTCATCTTGTTCAGCCTTTAGACGCACATAGTCTTGATAATTTCCCTGATATTCAATCAGATTAGCCTGGTCTAGCTCAAAGATACGTGTGGCCACATTGTCCAAGAAATAACGGTCGTGGGTAATGAAAAGCACGGTTTTTTAGACGACTTGAGAAAATTTGTCAACCAGGCAATGGTATCAATATCCAAATGGTTGGTTGGTTCGTCCAAAAGCAAAAGATCAGCATCATTCAAGAGAACCTGAGCCAACTGAATACGACGTCGAAGACCACCTGAGAGGTCCCCGACCTTTTGCGAGAGGTCTGACAATCCCAACTTAGACAAGACTGTCTTAACCTCGCTCTCAATGGACCAAGCATCTAGACTATCCATCTCAGCCATAACCTTCTCCAAGCGAGCCTGATTCTCCTCAGAATAATCTGCCATAAGGGTTTCGTATTCACGAATCAAAGCCATCTCACGAAGATCTGATGACAAGACCGTATCAAGCACTGTCTTGCTATCATCAAATTCTGGCTCCTGAGTCAAATAAGCAATCTTATAGCCATTAGCCTTAGTGAAAGGTGACATATCACCATCAAAACCAATACGCTCAGAGACAACATCTAGCAAGGTTGTCTTACCTGTCCCATTGACACCAATAATCCCAATACGATCCAAATCATGGATAATGAATGAAATCTCTTTAAAAACCGTCTTGTCTCCAACGGACTTGGTTAATTTTTCAACAATAAAATCTGACATCTTACTTCCTTTTTACAAATAACACCGCTACGGATCCTACGCATGCTCTGTAGCGGTGTGTCATTTTTATAACGTCTTTAGACTTATTTCATCGCTTGAACAAAGGCCATAATGGCTTCCTTGTCATTAGCTAGATTTCCATTAACAATAGTATTTTCAATAGCTTTGAGTGTACGACCAAGGTCGGTCCAGGTTTGAAACCCAGATCCTTCATCAGCATACCGCCATTTACAACAATTTCGTGCTTATCATGGATGAGCAACTGACCATCCAACTCAGCAATACGCTCATAATCGACTGTCAAGCCCTGAGCTTGTCTCAAACCTTCAGCTTCCTCTAGGAGTTCCTTACCATAGTGATAAACATCTTGTTTGGTCACAGCTCTCTCCATACGGAAATTGAAAATCTCAATCAAGGACTGAACTGTCTTTTGGAAATTAACAGACGTCTTCCATTTTTTAAGGAAAGAGCGTGGATTATCATGCTTGAGAGCCAAAAGAGTTGCCGCCCAAGCCTGTTCAGAACTTGTAAATCTAAAGTCCTCCAAATAGTCTGCCACAAAAGACTGCCATTCTTCAGCAGTTTCTTGAAAATCCGGAAGGTACTGATAAGCCTTAGTCGCTAGAAGTGCCTTGATTCCCTTTTTCCAATGTGGGGCCAAAAGTAGCTTATCAAACTCGATGAAACTTCGCTCAATCGAAATCTTTTCCAGAAGTGGGGCATGGCTGGTCATAGCCTGAAAAGTCTTTTCTTCGATATCAAAGTCTAAACTCGCTGCAAAACGTAGTCCTCGCATGATACGAAGGGCATCCTCGTTAAAGCGTTCCTCAGCCTTACCAACAGCCCTCAAAACATGATTGTCCAAATCAGTAAGACCATCAAACTTGTCGATAATCTCAGCATTTTCATTAAGAGCAAAAGCATTGACTGTAAAATCACGACGCTTGAG
>JBKWCO010000207.1:0-3065 GCA_046975465.1 Streptococcus sp.
GATGCAAGCTGATGAGATTGGCGTTCCTGGTAGTCACAATGTTGAAAATGCCTTAGCGACAATTGCTGTAGCAAAATTGTCAGGTATCTCAAACCAAGCTATCAAGGAAACTCTGGCAAGCTTTGGTGGGGTTAAGCACCGTCTCCAATTCGTTGACACTATCAATGAAGTAAGATTCTACAATGACAGTAAGTCAACAAATATTTTAGCGACACAAAAAGCACTTTCTGGTTTTGATAATAGCAAAGTCATTTTGATTGCCGGTGGTTTGGATCGTGGTAATGAATTTGATGAGCTCATTCCTGACATTACTGGTCTTAAAAAAATGGTGATTTTAGGGGAATCAGCTCCTCGTGTCAAACGTGCTGCTGATAAAGCGGGCGTGACTTATCTTGATGCCAAAGATGTGGCAGATGCGACACGTATTGCTTTTGATCAAGCAAGTGCAGGAGATGTTGTCTTGTTGAGCCCTGCAAACGCAAGTTGGGATATGTACAAGAATTTCGAAGTGCGTGGTGACGAATTTATCACAACTGTTGAGCAATTGAAGGGATAGTCTATGGCAAAAGCGAAAAAGATTGTTTTTACCGGTGGTGGAACCGTTGGACATGTGACTTTAAATCTTATCTTAATTCCAAAATTTCTCAAAGATGGATGGGAAGTGCACTATATCGGTGATAAACATGGTATTGAACACGAACAAATTGATAAGTCTGGTCTAGATGTAACCTTCCATAGTATTGCTACAGGTAAGTTACGTCGATATTTTTCATGGCAAAACATGCTTGACGTTTTAAAGTTGGTTGGGGGATCCTTCAATCTATTGCGATTATTGCAAAGATTCGCCACAAGCACTTTTTCAAGGGGGATTTGTCTCTGTACCGTCAGTGATTGCTTCTAAGTTATTAGGAGTTCCTGTTATGTGCATGAGTCTGACCTTTCTATGGGGTTAGCCAATAAAATTGCCTACAAGTTTGCGACTATAATGTTTACGACTTTTGAGCAACCAAAAGCGTTGACAAAGACAAAACATGTTGGCGCTATTACAAAGGTTGGTGGACAACAGGCTAAAAAGATATCCTCGATAATATTAAGAAACAGTTTGATGCCAATTTGAAAACTGTCTTTTTATTGGTGGATCAGCTGGTGCAAAGGTTTTTAATGATTTTATTAGTAATACTCCACAACTGACTGAACACTACAATGTCATTAATATTTCTGGTGATTCTTCATTAAATACCTTACAACGTCATCTATAGAATTGATTATGTAACAGATTTGTACCAACCTCTTATGGATTTGGCTGATTTAGTAGTAACTCGGGTGGTTCAAATACCATTTTGAATTATTGGCGATGAAAAACTTCATGTAATCATTCCTTTGGGGAAAGAAGCTAGCCGTGGAGACCAACTTGAAAATGCTGCTTATTTTGAACGAAAAGGTTATGCACGTCAATTACAGGAACCTGATTTAAGTTGGGAAACCTTGAATAATGAGCTTGAACAACTTGTTGAAAATGCAAAGACTTACAAAGAAGCTATGGTAAATCTGAGGAAATCACATCTCCTGATGATTTTTACCACCTATTAGTGACTAGTATTTCAAATAAATAAAGGAATTTCATGGCAAAAAGGAACAAAATCCAAGAAAAACAAGTTCTGACGGAGTGGCAGAAGAGAAACTTGGAATTTTTAAGAAAAAAAGAAAGCGAAGATTCTGAAGGCGTAGAGAAAGAGAATTCCAATCGAAAACAAGGCACCGGAAAAGAAGAAGGTTAAAGAAAAAAAAGGCCAAGAAGAAAAAAAAGAATAAGTTGAAATCAAGCAGTAATATTCCTATTGCACAACAAAATCTTGCAGGACTAGTTATTTTTATCGCTGCACTCCTAATCGTATTTTCACTTTTCTTTATTTCACCTTGGTCAAAACAAAAGGTTCTCACTGTATCAGGAACAAAAAATGCTTTACCAGAAGATGTGAAAGTTGCAAGTGGAATTCTTGATACAGACTATATCACTCATGTCTTTTTCAACCAAGGAAAGGTTGCATCAACTGTTGAAAAAACCAATGTTTGGGTTAAAAAGGCTACAGTAACTTATAGTTTTCCAAATCAATTTAATATTGCAGTAAAAGAATACCCAATCGTGGCTTATCGTCAAACATCAAATGGATATGTTTCTATTCTTGAAAATGGTAAGACTGGAGGGACTGTTTCGACAGGAAATCTACCAGATAAATTCATCACTTTAAAGATGGATGATGAAAAGAAAATTGAAGATTTAGTAAAAGAGCTAAATCAACTGGATGCTAAAATCAAAAATAACATTCAGATTATTAATTTAACGCCTACCAAGGCAACTTCAGATTTGTTGACTATTGAGTTGTATGATGGCAATACCATCCGTGTCCCACTATCTCAATTAACAACCAAGTTACCATATTACCAAAAATTAAAAAACATCTTTCAGATGGGACTATTGTTGATATGGAAGTTGGCATTTATACGACGACTCCGGAAGTTGAAGCATCAAAATCTGAAAAATCCGATAAGGATAAAAAGAAAGATAAAGACAAGACTGATAGTAAAGAAACCAGTGCTACTTCTGAAGAAGGGCAAGAGTCAGAATCGTCTGTACAAAGTTCTGGAGAGGATACTAATACCGAAAGTTCAAGTGACCAAGGAGAAAGTATTCCTGCAGTAGCAAGAAAAACTCACATCAAACTTCCCTAGCTCAGGGCTAATATTGAATAATAAAAAACGTAAAATGCTGACATTTTACGTTTTTTTATGGTACAATAGTATCCGAATAATTCTGTTTTTATACAGTTTACAAAGATATTGAATGGAAAGATTGAGAGGTCGAGTGAATGGCTAGAGATGGCTTTTTTACAGGATTAGATATAGGAACTAGCTCGATTAAGGTTCTTGTTGCTGAGTTTATTGATGGATCAATGAATGTCATCGGGGTAAGTAATGTTAAGAGTTCTGGTGTGAAAGATGGCATCATTGTTGACATTGACGCTGCAGCGAAATCAATCAAAACAGCTATTGAACAAGCAGAAGAA
>JBKWCO010000208.1:0-3036 GCA_046975465.1 Streptococcus sp.
TCTTGGAACAGTTGCCCTTCCTCTTTGGTGAGACCAAGGCTGTTTTGACCAAGGCTAGACAGTTGACAGACAGTGAAGCCTTTTTGACGGCCTTGGATAGTTTGGAAGTCTTAACCAATCGCTTATCAGATAGTTTCCCAGAGACGACGCTTGATTTGGCTCAATTGCCAGCAGTGCCTTACTACACAGGCATGATGTTTAAGGTCTTCGGTGATAAGGTGCCGGATGCCTTTGTATCAGGTGGCCGCTACGATAAACTATTTGAACGCTTTGGTGCTACCGAGTTAACAGCGGTTGGTTGGGCCATTGATGTCGATTCGGTCTATCAAGCAGTGCATGATGATGTGGAATTTGGAGGTGACTTGGATGACTAGCAATCAAATCACAATTGCCTTGACCAAAGGGCGAATTGAGAAAGATACGGTTAAATTACTAGAGAAAGCTGGCTTTGACATGTCTTTCATGGCTGATAAGGGCCGTAATTTGATTTTCGAAAGTCCTGACAAACGTTTCCGTTTTCTATTGGTCAAGGCTCCAGATGTGACCACCTATGTCCGACACGGTGTCGCAGATATTGGAATTGTTGGGAAGGATGTTCTGGTTGAACATCCGACAGGCTATTTGGAAATGTTAGACCTTAATTTTGGCCTTTGTAAATTCTCCGTAGCATCAACAGAAGACTATAATCCTGATGACCATAAGCGTAAACGTATCGCCACCAAGTATCCAACCATTGCGACGGACTATTTTAATCAAAAGGGTGAGGATGTTGAGATTATTTCAATTCAGGGGAGTGTTGAGATTGCCCCAGTCATTGGTCTAGCGGATGCCATTGTCGATATTGTGGAAACAGGGAATACCCTTGTTGCTAATGGCTTAAAAGTTTATGAAGATATTTGCAGGATTTCAGCACGCATGATTGTTAATAAGGCTTCTTTGAAAAATAACAAGGAAGTTCTACCATTCATTTGTAAGATTGAATCACTTGTAGGGAACGAGGAGGTACCGTTCGAATGAAACGATTAACTGGAACAAATAAAGAAATTGCGGAGCTTCTTTATCAGGAGCAATTGGAACTGTCAAAAGAAAATAGAGACGTTGAAAGCACTGTTCAGGCTATCATTGAGGACGTCAAAAAACGTGGAGACGAGGCCCTTCGTGACTATTCAGCTAAATTTGATAAGGTTGACTTGACTGATTTTGAAGTTGGACAGGACTTGATTGATCAAGCCTTTAAAGAGATTGATCCAGAGGTTTACCAAGCCCTAGTTAATGCCAAAGAAAACATTGAATCCTATCACAAACATCAGTTGGAGACTGGTTTTGAGGACCAACCAAGTGAGGGTGTTATTCGTGGTCAATTGATTCGTCCCATCAATCGTGTAGGTGTTTATGTGCCTGGAGGAACTGCGGCTTATCCATCATCAGTTCTTATGAATGTCATCCCGGCTAAAATTGCTGGGGTTAAAGAGATTATTATGATTACGCCGCCACAAGAACACTTTGTTCCTGCAATTCTAGTAGCCGCAAAATTGGCTGGTGTGGATAGCATTTATCAAGTCGGTGGGGCTCAAGGGGTTGCGGCCTTGGCTTTGGTACAGAAACGATTCCAAAGGTTGACAAGATTACAGGTCCCGGAAATATTTTCGTGGCGACTGCTAAGAAGCAAGTTTACGGTATTGTCGGTATTGATATGATTGCAGGACCATCAGAAATCGGTGTTATTGCTGATAGTAGCGCTAATCCAACCTATGTGGCAGCCGATCTCTTGTCTCAAGCAGAGCACGATACACGTGCGCGCCATTTGGTAACAGATTCTCGAGCCTTTGCTGATGCAGTTGAAAGTGAGATTGAAGGTCAACTTAAGCTTTTGCCACGTGAGGCGATTGCTCGTCCATCTATCGAAAATAACGGTCGAATTATTATAGCCAATGATACAGATGCTATGTTTGAACTCATGAACTTGGTTGCGCCAGAACATTTGGAAATTGCTATGGACAAGGCCTATGATTATCTAGAAAAAGTGGAGAATGCTGGTTCCGTCTTTCTTGGTCACTTTACCAGTGAACCAATTGGTGACTACTATGCTGGTGCCAATCACGTTCTTCCGACGACAGCAACCAGCCGATTTTCATCAGCTTTAGGTGTGCACGATTTTGTCAAACGTATCCAATATACGCAGTATGACAAAGCAGCAGTCAATAAGGCTCAACACGATATCACAACCTTGGCTTACGCGGAAGGTTTGCAGGCCCACGCTAAGGCTATTGAAGTCAGAAACGACAATAATTGAGAGAGTAGAGGAAGAAGTTATGAGACAAGCAGAAATTGAACGTAATACCTTTGAAACCAAAATTAAGTTAAGCCTCAATTTGGATGCTCAAGAACCAGTAGATATTCAAACAGGTGTCGGATTTTTTGACCACATGTTGACCTTGTTTGCCCGTCACGGCCGTATGTCTTTGGTGGTGAAGGCTGATGGCGACCTTTGGGTTGATAGTCACCACACTGTTGAAGATGTCGGTATTGTCCTTGGTCAAGCTCTTAAAGAGGCCTTGGGCGATAAAGCAGGAATCAACCGTTATGGAACGGCTTTTGTACCTATGGATGAAACCCTCGGAATGGCAAGTTTAGATTTGTCTGGACGTAGCTTCTTGGTCTTTGATGCTAGTTTTGATAATCCAAAATTGGGTAATTTTGACACGGAATTGGTAGAAGAATTTTTCCAAGCCTTGGCTTTCAATGTTCAAATGAATCTCCACCTCAAGATTCTTCACGGAAAAAATAATCACCACAAGTCAGAAAGTCTTTTCAAGGCAACAGGACGTGCCTTGCGTGAAGCCATCACAATCAATCCTGACATTCACGGCGTAAACTCGACAAAGGGGATGCTATGATTATTGTCATTGATTACGATGCGGGGAATACTGCAAATGTTCTGCGTGCCCTTGAAAAGATTGGTGTGACTGCAGAATTGTCTGCCGATAAAGAAAAAATCCTAGCGGCAGATGGTTTGATTTTACCTGGTGTAGGTGC
>JBKWCO010000209.1:0-3005 GCA_046975465.1 Streptococcus sp.
ACTCAAAGGTGGTAAGGAACAAATCATCGTTACTGAAATTCCTTACGATGTCAATAAGGCAGTTCTTGTTAAAAAAATCGATGATGTTCGAGTCAATAACAAGGTTCCAGGTATTGCGGAAGTTCGTGATGAGTCTGACCGTACAGGGTTACGTATTGCTATTGAACTTAAGAAGGATGCTGACAGCCAAACTATTCTTAACTACCTTTTGAAATATACGGATCTTCAGGTCAACTACAATTTCAACATGGTGGCTATTGATAATTTCACCCCACGTCAAGTTGGCTTGCAAAAGATTTTATCTAGCTACATTGCCCACCGTCGTGATATTATCGTTGCTCGTTCAAAATTTGACAAGGAAAAAGCTGAAAAACGTCTTCATATTGTCGAAGGATTGATCCGAGTTATCTCTATTTGGATGAGGTTATCGCTCTTATCCGAGCTTCTGAAAATAAGGCTGATGCTAAGGAAAATCTTAAGGTCAGCTATGATTTTTCAGAAGAACAAGCCGAAGCTATTGTGACCTTGCAACTTTATCGTTTGACCAATACGGATATCGTCACCCTCCAAAATGAGGAAGCCGATTTACGCGAACAAATCGCGACCTTGGCTGCTATCATTGGTGATGAGCGTACCATGTTTAATGTCATGAAACGTGAACTCCGTGACATTAAGAAGAAATTTGGTAATGACCGTCGTTCAGAGTTGCAAGCAGAAACCAAGACCATTGAAATTGATACTGCAAGTTTGATTGTTGAAGAAGAAACCTATGTCAGCATCACTCGTGGTGGTTACGTCAAACGTACAAGCCCACGTTCTTTCAATGCTTCAACGATTGATGAAGTTGGAAAACGTGATGATGATGACTTGATTCTGGTTCAGCAGGCTAAGACGACACAACATCTCTTGATTTTTACCAATCAGGCCAATGTGATTTATCGTCCAATTCATGAGTTGCCGATATTCGTTGGAAGGATTTGGGAGAACATTTATCACAAACCATCACTAATTTATCTAAGGATGAAGAAGTGCTTTATGCTGAAATTCTGGATGATTTTGAAGCTGGTACTTACCTAGCAGCCACTAAACTTGGTCAGATTAAACGTTTCGAACGCAAGGAATTTACCCCATGGCGTACCTACAAGTCTAAGTCGGTTAAATACGCTAAACTTAAGGATGCTAGTGATTGTGTTGTCACAGTCACCCCAATTCAGATGGATGATGTCATGATTATCACTCAAAAGGGTTATGCCCTTCGCTTTAATGCTGACGAAGTGCCCGTAGTTGGTGCCAAGGCAGCAGGTGTTAAGGCAATCAATCTTAAGGATGATGATACCGTTCAGGCTGTCTTTGTGGCAAATACTCAAAGTTTCTACCTTCTAACACAAAGAGCTAGTCTCAAACGTGTGGCTACAGCCGATATTCCGCAGGCTAAGCGAGCTGGTCGAGGCCTCCAAGTTCTTCGTGAGCTTAAGACTAAACCACATCGTGTCTTTACTGCGGGTCCAGTCTTTACGGAGAATGCTGGTGGCGAAATAGATCTTCTAGCAACACCAGTGGAAGAGACTCCTCAGACCTTGCTTGTAACAGCAACAACAGGCGAAACGGCAGAGGTTGACTTGTCCCTTCTAAATCTTTCAGACCGTACTAGCAACGGTAGTTTCATTGAAGGATTAGCAGACAAAGAAGTCTTTTCTGCCAAGATTATTGAAAGATAAAGATAAGAAAGCTTTGTTCTCTTATTAGAGGGCAGAGTTTTTTTCTTTGATGGGCAAAATAAGTGTTTTAAAAAGAATTGTCAGAATTTTGCAACATAACCTTGAAATTTTCAATGAAAAGGACTATACTAGAAAGCACATAGTAACAGAAAAGAGGATATACACATGACAGTTGATTTAGACTGGGAAAATCTAGGATTTAATTACAGTAAACTTCCATTCCGTTATATTTCATATTACAAAGACGGTAAATGGGATGAGGGGCAATTGACTGAGGATGCGACTTTGCATATTTCAGAAGCATCTCCAGCCCTTCACTATGGTCAAGAAGCTTTTGAAGGCCTCAAGGCTTACCGTACTAAAGATGGCTCTATTCAATTGTTCCGTCCAGATGAAAATGCCAAACGTCTACAACGTACTGCTGATCGTCTTTTGATGCCACAAGTTCCAGTGGAAAAATTTGTAGATGCTTGTAAAAAAGTAGTCCGTGCTAATGAAGAATACGTCCCACCATATGGTACTGGCGCAACACTCTATCTTCGCCCACTTTTGATTGGGGTAGGAGATATTATTGGTGTTCACCCTGCTGATGAATACGTCTTTACTATTTTTGCCATGCCAGTAGGGAACTATTTCAAAGGTGGTTTGGCTCCAACAAACTTCCTTATTCAAGACGAATACGACCGTGCTGCTCCACATGGTACAGGTGCTGCTAAGGTGGGTGGTAACTACGCAGCAAGTATGTTGCCAGGTAAGATTGCACATGATAGTAATTTCTCTGATGTGATCTACCTTGATCCAGCAACTCACACTAAGATTGAAGAAGTGGGTTCTGCAAACTTCTTTGGTATCACAGCCGATAACGAATTCGTTACACCACTCAGCCCATCTATCTTGCCATCTATCACTAAGTTCTCATTGCTTTACTTGGCTGAAAATCGCTTTGGCATGAAAGCTATCCAAGGTGATGTTAAGATTTCTGAATTGGATAAATTTGTCGAAGCAGGTGCCTGTGGTACAGCTGCGGTTATCTCACCAATTGGTGGGGTACAACATGGTGATGACTTCCATGTCTTCTACTCAGAAACAGAAGTAGGTCCTGTAACACGTAAACTTTATGATGAGTTGACAGGTATCCAATTTGGTGATGTTGAAGCACCAGAAGGATGGATTGTCAAAGTTGACTAATTCTTAATAGATAAATGATTATTTAAAGGCTTGCTCTTGCAAGCTTCAGATTGAAGACAAAGTCCTCAGAAGTTATACTTCTGGGGACTTTTCTTGCTT
>JBKWCO010000210.1:0-3001 GCA_046975465.1 Streptococcus sp.
ATCTGTGCATGGCTTTGATATTATTGAAACTAAGGATCCACTTAAGGATATTGTTAAAATTATCGAGGCTGATAAACTTGAAACTATCGGTTTCGATAATCAGGTGTCATTTGCTTACTACCAAGGTCTTCAAGCGATTTTTGAAGGCTACACTTTGTCACCACAAAGCAACTTCATGGAAGAGTTGCGTATGATCAAGGACGAAAAAGAATTGGCAACTATCCGTAAGGCTTGTTCTATCTCAGACCGTGCCTTTACAGATGTGCTTGATTTCATTAAACCAGGTCAAACAACAGAGCTACAAGTGGCAAACTTCTTAGATTTCCGTATGCGTGAGTACGGAGCTTCAGGGATTTCCTTTGAGTCTATCATTGCTTCAGGTTACCGTTCAGCTATGCCTCACGGGGTTGCTTCAGAAAAGGTTATTCAATCTGGTGAGACCTTGACTATGGACTTTGGATGCTACTACAACCATTACGTTAGCGATATGACTCGTACTATCCATATTGGTGACACCACTGATGAGGAGCGTGAAATTTATGATATCGTTCTACGTTCTAACCAGGCCTTGATTGACGCAGCTAAGGCTGGTATGACACGTCGTGACTATGATAAGGTTGCGCGTGATGTTATTGTCGAAGCGGGGTATGGTGATTACTTTACACATGGTATCGGACACGGTATCGGTCTTGACATTCACGAGATTCCTTACTTTGGTAACTCTGATGAGACTATCGAAGCTGGTATGGTCTTGACGGACGAGCCAGGTGTTTATTTGGCTGATAAATACGGTGTTCGTATCGAAGATGACATCATTATCACAGAAAATGGTTGTGAATTGATTACCCTTGCGCCTAAGGAATTGATTGTTCTCTAAGATTTGGAGGAATACTTTATGCCAAACCGTTTATCTTGGCAAGATTATTTTATGGCTAATGCAGAGCTGATTTCTAAGCGTTCTACGTGTGACCGTGCCTTTGTTGGAGCTGTTTTAGTCAAGGACAAGCGTATTATCGCTACAGGTTATAACGGCGGAGTTTCTGAGACTGATAACTGTAACGAAGTAGGCCACTATATGGAAGATGGTCATTGTATTCGTACGGTACACGCAGAGATGAATGCCCTTATCCAATGTGCCAAAGAGGGGATTTCTACCAAAAATACAGAGATTTATGTGACTCATTTTCCTTGTATCAACTGTACCAAAGCTCTCTTGCAAGCTGGTATTGTTAAGATTACATACAAGGCCAATTATAGGCCCCATCCCTTTGCGATTGAATTGATGGAACAAAAAGGCGTTTCTTATTTGCAACATGATGTTCCAGAGGTTCACTTAGGAATGGATGACTAGTTTGTTCTTTGAAAAAAGCCTGAGGATTGGGCTTGAATCTATAAAACATTTGAGCCATGCTATCATTTATGGTAAAATAAACTGATAATAATTTTTTACAAAGAGGTATTTAATAATGATTGAAGCAAGTAAACTCCGTGCGGGTATGACTTTCGTAACTAACGATGGCAAATTGATCAAAGTTCTTGAAGCTAGCCACCACAAACCTGGTAAAGGTAACACAATCATGCGTATGAAATTGCGTGATGTTCGTTCAGGTTCAACTTTTGATACTAGCTATCGTCCAGAAGAAAAATTTGAACAAGCAATCATCGAAACAGTACCAGCGCAATACTTGTACCAAATGGATGATACTGCATACTTCATGAACACTGAAACATATGACCAATATGAAATCCCAGTAGCCAACGTTCAAGAAGAATTGAAATTTATCCTTGAAAACTCAGATGTAAAAATCCAATTCTACGGAACAGAAGTTATTGGTGTTCAAGTGCCAACAACTGTTGAATTGACTGTTACTGAAACACAACCATCAATCAAAGGTGCAACAGTTACAGGTTCAGGTAAACCTGCAACACTTGAAACTGGTCTTGTGGTTAACGTTCCAGACTTTATCGAAGCTGGTCAAAAATTGGTTATCAACACAGCTGAAGGTACTTACGTATCACGTGCCTAAGCCCGACTAAGTCTTTCAAACCACTGGTTTGAAGGCTTTATTTTCCAAACTAACGGAAAGGAAACATGCGATGACTACAGAAAATATCGGTGAAATTGTAATTGCCCCTCGCGTGCTCGAAGTGATTACAGGTATCGCTGCAACTAAAGTGGAAGGTGTTTACGCCCTTCAAAATAAAAATGTTACGGATAGTCTCAGCAAAACAAGCTTGGGACGTGGTGTTTACCTCCGAACAGAAGAAGATGGTACTGTAAATGCTGATATCTACGTCTCACTTCAGTATGGGGTTAACGTACCAGCGGTTTCAATTGAAATTCAAAAGGCTGTTAAAGCAGCTGTCTATGATATGGCAGAAGTGGCAATTTCAGAAGTCAATGTTCACGTTGAATCTATTGTTACTGAAAAGTCACAAAAACCAGACTTGGCTGAATTGTTTAACGAGGATTTTTTGAATGACTAATATCTTTAAAGATTCACGTCGTGACCTTCGTGAGCGTGCTTTTCAAACGCTTTTTGCCCTTGAATTTGGTGGAGAAGCTCTGGAACAAGCACATTTCGCTTACACTTATGACAAGCCAATTGACGAAGAAACTGAAGTTGATGTACCAGCCTTTCTTCTTAGCCTAGTAACAGGTGTCCGTGAAGAGTTGGCCCAACTTGATAGTCAAATTGAAGAAAAGTTGAAAGAGGGTTGGAGCCTCTCACGTTTGATTGTGACAGATCGTACTCTCCTTCGTTTGGGACTTTATGAAATCACGTCTTTTGAAGAGACACCAGGACGTGTGGCTATCAATGAAATTATTGAAATTGCTAAAAAATATTCTGATGAAACATCTGCTAAGTTCATTAATGGTGTACTTAGTCAGTTTGTGACAGATGAAGCATAAGCAAAAGAAGTTGAACGTTGTTTCAACTTCTTTTTTTGTCTTACGAAAACCACTAGCTGTGCTAGTGGTTCCGAAAAGCTTTTAGCG
>JBKWCO010000211.1:0-2962 GCA_046975465.1 Streptococcus sp.
CCTTTATACTTCTCCAAGCACCTTTTGCCTGAGGATGTTCCCTAATGACCTCAGACAAGGATGTTGTTGGACCAAAATAAGCTTGGTCTTTGGTACGTAAGCTATTTATCTGCTCCTCAGTCCAATTACTGCTATAGTTATCAACTTCAGTGACGCCATCAAGTGGATAAGTCGCTGTTCCACCATCATAAACAAAGCGTCCCTTTTCGTCCTTCACAAAAGAGAGATCAATATACTCATTACCATCTCCACGTTCGTATCTCACCTTGAGACCACTTGATTCCATTTCGACGTAATTGCCCTTACCATGACTTTTAATAATTGAGCGCAGGGTATCTTTCTTGGGCTTCAAATTCTCAAAGTCTTCCTCAGTCCAGTTATAAATCGCAGACGCATCTTCGTAATCCTGAGGATCATCACTATCAGCTTTATTCTCAAGACTGAGATGCCTGCTGAATCACCTATATTTTTATGGTTTCTCGATAAATAGAACCGCCCAAAGTGGCAATGAATGTGCTAATCAATGCAGAACAATGGACGCCCAGAGAAACCTTCTCAGTTTTAGCCCTAGCCTGAGGATAATGATAGAAAGCACAAAGCAAGCAAATCACAGCTAAATACAAGATTACTGGCTGATGCTTTCAAGATAAAATAGTTGATACCAAGCTTACGGTAAGAGTATCAATGGCAAAACAAAGGTCAAAAAGAAATGTCGCTTTTCAGCTTTTTCCTCCTGAAAAGCAGATTCAAACTCTGGCCCTTGATTACTAAAAGCCGACTCGAAAACCTGATCACCATTCTTTAGATGATCATCACTTAAATAACGTTCACTTTCTTTATTAAACATCTACTCCTCTAAATATTCTATATAACAATTTCCCAGTTTTTTCTATTGTAACAAATGAAAGCGTCATTTTCTACAGAAATACTTAAAAAGCAACCTGTCTTAGGTTGCTTAATGGTTTAACATTAGTCATTCTCAATTTTTTCAGCTTCTGTACTGAATTTTTGTGCGATGGCTTCAAGAGCTAATTCGTCTGTATCTGGAAGAGTGATGGCATCATCAGAAATCTCATCAATATTTGCATAGAATTCAATGTGATTTTTAAGGTTTTGAAGCTGGATAGGTGCATCACCACCGTATTCGCCATCGAGGTTAATCATCATACGATCATCACTTAGAGGCTCAATATACAGCGAGCTCGTTTTGATATAGGAAATTCTCTTATCGTAGATGTGTTTACCACCTTGGAGAACCTGACGAATAAGGTCTACCAATTCAAAGAGGTTGGCTGTCTTAACCATGATTAGTGTAAATTTACCATCGTCCAGTTTAGCATCGGAGCAATCGTTTCAAAACCACCAACCGAATTGGTCAGGGCAACGAAAATCATAGAAATCCCGCCTTCAAAGACGCCCTCATCATGTGTAATGCGAACTGGAACCTTCTTAACTTGAGGCAATAGCTCAGCTCCTTAACCAGATAAGCCAAGTAACCAAGGACCGTCTTCAATCGGCTAGGCACACTATAGGTTAATTCGGTAAAGGAACCTGCAGCCGCAATGTTGATGAAGTATTTATCATCATAGGCACGACCAATGTCCATCTGCAGGGTTTGTTTTGGCAATGACCTTGGCTGCTTCAACCGGTTTCCTCTTGGAATCTTCAAAGCGCGTGCAAAGTCGTTTGTTGTCCCCGTTGGAATAATCGCCATTTGAGGGCGCTTTTTGAGCGGAGCAATTCCAGAAACCACTTCGTTAATTGTTCCATCACCACCTGCAGCAATGACAAGTCAAAACCTGCTTTAGCGGCACGAGTGGCCTCATTCTTGGCTGAGTTCTCTTCTGGTGTTGTTTGAAAAGCTGACGCTTCAAAGCCAGCACCTTCCAAAATATCCAATACTTCAGCAACATTTTTCTTCATAATTTCTTGCCCAGATGTTGGATTATAAATTAAGCGGGCACGTTTTTGTTTCATATTGAACTCCTATAAATTCAGCAACCAAGCCTCGTCCACTACATCAATGCCTAGGCTTTGTGCTTTTTCCAACTTACTTCCGGCATCACTACCAGCAACTACTAAATCTGTTTTCTTAGAGACAGATCCTGTCACCTTGGCACCTAAGGCCTCTAGTTTTGCTTTTGCTTCGCTACGTTTAAGATGTTCCAATTTACCTGTCAAAACGACCGTCTTTCCAGACAAAATGGCATCATCTGCAACTTTTTGCCCAAGATAGGCCATATTAATGCCATAGGATTCTAGTTCTTTCAAAAGAACTTTAACTTCTTCCTTGGCGAAATAGCGTTGAATAGACCTGGCGATAACCTCCCTAATCCATCGACAGCTGCAATGGCCTCAACATCAGCACTTGCCAAATTCTTGATCGTTTCAAAAGCTTCCAGCAACTGCTTACTTACTTTAGCACCGACATGACGAATGCCCAAGCCATAGAGTAATTTCTCAGCAGAGTTTTCTTTTGATGTTTGAATGGCAGCATAAAGTTTTTCAGCAGACTTTTCCTTGAAGCCTTCTAATTGGAGGAAATCCTGGCTGTTCAAGCCATAGATATCAGCAACATCCTTAACCAAGTCAGCTTGAAAGAGCTTTTCAACCACTGAAGGTCCCATACCTGCGATGTTCATGGCATCACGAGATGCGAAATGAATCAGGCCTTCCTTAATCTGAGCAGGACAAGAAGGATTAATACAACGTAGGGCAACTTCATCTTCAAAATGTAAGAGACCACTGCCACAAGATGGACATTGCGTCGGTACTTCCATCGGTTCTTGCGTTGTACGCTTGCTTTCTACTACACGAAGTACTGCAGGGATAATATCACCAGCTTTGTAGACAATAACGGTATCACCGATACGAATGTCTTTTTCAGCAATATAATCCACATTATGAAGGGTGGCTCGACTTACCGTTGTCCCCGCTAATTGCACCGGAGTCAAATTAGCAG
>JBKWCO010000212.1:0-2951 GCA_046975465.1 Streptococcus sp.
TCCTTATTGCGACAGGTGGTCACGCCCTTTATCCAAATATTCCAGGTAGTGAATATGGAATTACCTCCGATGGTTTCTTTGAGCTAGATGAGGTGCCAAAACGTACAGCTGTTATTGGTGCTGGCTACATCGCCGTTGAGGTTGCTGGTGTTCTCAATGCTCTTGGAAGTGATACACACCTCTTTGTGCGTAAAGATCGTCCATTGCGTACCTTTGATAAGGATATCGTTGATGTTTTAGTTGATGAAATGGCTAAATCTGGTCCAACCCTCCATACGCATGCTAATGCGACAGAGGTAGTGAAGAATGCTGACGATTCTTTGACCATTAGCTTTGATAATGGAGAAACGATTACTGTTGATTGCCTCATCTGGGCTATTGGACGCGCAGCCAACACCTCTGGTTTTGGACTTGAAAAGACAGGTGTTAAACTGACTGAAAAAGGAACAATCTATTCGGATGAGTTTGAAAATACATCTGTTCCTGGAATCTATGCCCTTGGCGATGTGACTGGTAAACTTGATTTGACACCAGTTGCAGTCAAGGCTGGACGTCAATTGTCAGAGCGACTCTTCAACAATAAAGCTGATGCTAAGCTTGATTACACTGATGTAGCCACTGTGGTCTTTAGCCATCCAGTTATTGGTTCTGTTGGCTTGACTGAAGAAAAAGCAATCGCTAAGTATGGTGCGGAGAATATTAAGGTTTATAAATCTAGTTTCACACCAATGTATACGGCCCTTGGAGACAATCGTCAGCCTTCAACTATGAAATTAGTAACGCTTGGTGAGGATGAAAAAATCATTGGCCTTCACGGTATTGGCTATGGTGTTGATGAGATGATTCAAGGTTTCTCTGTGGCCATTAAGATGGGAGCAACTAAGGCTGATTTTGATAATACGGTTGCCATTCATCCAACTGGTTCAGAAGAATTTGTGACGATGAGATAAATAAGTGAGGTCTGAATACCGAGAGTTTCAGGCTTTTCTTTGTGGCTGAATGGCCTCAATTGAAAGTAATCGCAAGGAAGTCCCTTGCGAATTTCCATAGCCTTTTTGGCTATGGAAACCATTCATCCAACCGGTTCAGAAGAATTTGTAACGATGAGATAAAAAGGTGAAGTCTGTCTACCTAAATGGATAGGCTTTTCTTTGTGGCTGAATGGCCTCAATTGAAAGTGATCGCAAGGGAGTTCTTGCGAATTTCCATAGCCTTTTTGGCTATGGAAACCATTCATCCAACTGGTTCAGAAGAATTTGTAACGATGAGATAAATAAGTGAGGTCTGAATACCAAGAGTTTCAGGCTTTTCTTGTGTTCAAATAGCAGCCCACACTTTGTGTGTAGCAAATAACTTGTCTAAATAAAAAAGGCATTAGGCCTTTTTTCGTTAATCAAATAATTTCTGACTTCTGAGATAAAGTAAAGGGACCCAGTAATGACAAATAAATCATCAGGACTCGCTGAATCAGCTTGGATTAGCCAGTCTTTATAGTCGGTCGCCTGTTTGAAGTGTTGAGGATAGTCATCCAAGGGCAGTGCTTCAAAAAAGTCAAAGCTAGTTACCGTTATATCATAAGCTTTCAGCTCCTCTAGTAAGTCTGCTAGAGCTTCCGCCTAAGTCCTGCAAAGAGGATGTGGACCTTACGATTGGCGAAGTTATCTTTTAGTACCTGTTTTAAACTGGCAATACCTTGAGGATTATGGGCGCCATCTAGGTAAATGTTATTTCCAATCCACTCACTGCGACCAGGCCAATGCGTCTCTTCGATGCCTTCTTGGATACTCTTATCGTTAATCTTAGGAAATATTTGAGTCAAGAGATGGGCAGCAGTGACGGCTAAACCAGCATTATTTTCTTGATGCTGTCCTAGCATGGAGAGCTTAAGTTTTGAACTCTGCCACTTACCATAAGAAACTTGAAGAGTTTGATTGGACGCATGAATGAGCTGGATTTCCCTATCAATAACAGCCAAAGGAGCCTTAAATTCATGTGATTTTTGTCTAAAGAGCTGTTCAACTTCTTCAGGAACACGACCTAGTAAGGTAGGGTATTTTTTGCATGACACCAGCTTTATGCTCAGCAATTTCCTCAAGACTATTACCTAAAGTTTCAGTGTGATCAAAGCCAATTGAAGTACAGATGACAAGCTCTGGCGAAAGAACATTGGTCGAATCAAGTCGTCCCCCAATTCCAGCTTCAATGATAGCCATATCAACCTGTTTAAGGTCGAAGTAGAGGAACATGAGTAAGGTGACCAATTCAAATTCTGTCGGTCGGTCAAAATCAGTGTGCTCTTCTAAATCATTGAGAAGAACTTGAGCTTTCGCGACAAGGCTAATCAAATCCTTATCAGGAATTTCTGTGCCGTTAATACTAATACGTTCGTTGAAGCGAGTAATATAAGGGGAGGTGAAAGTCCCGACCTGATAGCCCGACTTTGTTAGGATATTTTGTAGGTAGCTAGTTGTTGATCCCTTACCATTGGTCCCGACAATATGTACCGTTGGATAGTGCATTTGAGGATTTCCAGTTTGCTCAAAAGCCAGCACATACGCTCAAGCTTGGGCGACGGCCATTGCCCTTGAAAGAATGGATAAAATTTAGAGTTTCTGTATAGTTCATAGGATTATAGAAAAAAGGCAGGGTTTCCTAGCCTTTTATATGTTTTAGTTAGAAGCGGCATCACCAGTTGTTGCGCCACCAGTAGTCGCATTGCCAGATGTTGTATCTGCAGTAGCTGCTGATGAAGAGGTAGTCGTATTGCCACCCGTTGTTGTATCTGCAGATGACGAATAGGTGTTAGTTCCTGCTTGGCTACTTGTTTCTGTTTCTGAATCAGTCGCATTGCCATAACTAGATGAGGCAGCACTTGATTCTTGAGTCTTATTATTGCCTTCTTTGATGACTACAGTTGATTGATTGGCTGATGAATCAGAAGTGTCCTTATT
>JBKWCO010000213.1:0-2922 GCA_046975465.1 Streptococcus sp.
TACCTATGGCACACCAGAAGAATTTCAAGATTTCGTAGAAGCATGTCACCAGAATAATATCGGTGTCTTGGTAGACTGGGTCCCAGGTCACTATACACAGAATGACGATGCTTTGGCCTACTTCGATGGTACACCAACTTTCGAATATCAGGATCACGATCGAGCTCATAACTATCGTTGGGGCGCACTTAACTTTGACTTAGGAAAAAATCAAGTTCAGTCTTTCCTTATTTCAAGTGCTCTTTACTGGATTGAAAATTATCATATCGATGGTATCCGAGTGGATGCAGTATCTAACATGCTCTATTTGGACTATGATGAAGGTCCATGGATGCCTAACAAGGACGGTGGAAATCGTAACTTGGAAGGCTACGGCTTCCTTCAAAAACTCAATCGTGAAATTAAAAAACGCTATCCAGATGTTATGATGGTTGCGGAAGAATCAACTGCAGCAACGCCAATCACCCAACCGATTGAAGAAGGTGGTCTAGGTTTCGACTTCAAATGGAATATGGGTTGGATGAACGATATCCTCAAATTCTACGCAGAAGATCCAGTTTACCGTCAGTATGACTTCAATCTGATGACCTTCAGTTTCATGTATTGCTTCAATGAAAACTATGTTCTACCTTTCTCACATGATGAAGTGGTTCATGGTAAGAAGAGCATGATGCATAAGATGTGGGGTGACCGCTATAATCAGTTTGCTGGTCTTCGTAACCTCTATGCTTACCAACTCTGTCACCCAGGTAAGAAATTGCTCTTTATGGGTTCTGAGTTTGGTCAATTCTAGAGTGGAAGTATGACTACCAATTGGAATGGGTGAACCTTGAAGATAAATTGAACCAACAAATGCAAGAATTTACTAGCTTTGCTAATGGTTTCTATAAAGACCATCGAGCATTGTGGCAGATAGATGATTCGTACAGCGGTTTGGAAATCATTGATGCTGATAACCGTGCTGAAAGTGTTCTGTCATTCATTCGTTGGAGTGAAAGGGTGAGTTCTTGGTATGTGTCTTCAACTTGGCACCAGTAGAGCGTAGAAACTTCACCATTGGATTACCAGTAGCGGGTATCTACCAAGAAGTTCTTAACACTGAAATGGAAGAATTTGGTGGTGTTTGGAAAGAAGGAAATCCTAATACGAAGACGAAAATCTAAGTGGAAGGATTATGAAAATACCCTTACCTTCACTTTGCCTGCACTTGTGCAAGTATCTGGCGTGTGAAACGTCGTCTAAAATAACATTTTTAGTAACGATTTAGTTTTGCTATTATCGTGAACGTAACAATAGCTTTATATTTATAATTTGTCATACTCAACTTCGTGAAAGAAAAACGTTAATAAGGAGTCTTATCCATCGCCGTCTTTCTCTTCAAACGATTAGAGGCTAAAACTAATTGGAGGAATTTACATGAAAAATGAAATGTTGGCTTTGATTCTTGCCGGTGGGCAAGGAACTCGTCTTGGGAAATTGACCCAAAGCATTGCCAAACCTGCGGTACAATTTGGTGGTCGCTACCGTATCATTGACTTCGGTTTGTCAAACTGTGCCAATTCAGGGATTAACAATGTTGGTGTCATTACACAGTATCAACCTCTTGCTTTGAACAACCATATCGGAAATGGTTCAAGTTGGGGCTTGGATGGTGTTAACTCTGGTGTATCAATTCTTCAACCTTACTCAGCTAGTGAAGGTAATCGTTGGTTTGAAGGTACCAGCCACGCTATTTACCAAAACATTGACTATATCGACAGTATCAATCCTGAATACGTTTTAATCTTGTCTGGTGACCATATTTACAAGATGGACTATGATGACATGCTCCAAGCACACAAAGAAAATAACGCGAGTCTTACTGTAGCAGTTCTTGATGTGCCACTTAAGGAAGCTAGCCGTTTCGGTATCATGAACACAGACGCTAATAACCGTATTGTCGAGTTCGAAGAAAAACCTGAAAATCCTAAATCTACTAAGGCATCAATGGGTATTTACATCTTTGACTGGAAACGTCTTCGCAATATGTTGGTTTCAGCTGAAAAGAGTGCGGTTGATATGTCTGACTTTGGTAAGAACGTTATTCCTGCTTATCTTGAAACAGGTGAAAGCGTCTATGCTTATGAATTTTAAGGCTATTGGAAAGACGTAGGTACCATCGAATCCCTTTGGGAAGCAAACATGGAGTACATTTCTCCTGAAAATGCCTTGGATAGTCGTAACCGTCAATGGAAAATTTACTCACGTAACGTGATTGCTCCACCAAACTTCTTTGGTGAACATGCTCATGTTGAAGATTCACTCGTTGTTGATGGCTGTTTGGTTGATGGAACTGTTAAACATTCTGTGCTTTCAACAAATGCACAAATTCGTGAAGGTGCAGTCGTTGAAGATTCAGTGATTATGAGTGGTGCAGTTATTGGTAAAGGTGCAAAAATTAAACGTGCTATTATCGGTGAAGGTGCACACATTTCTGAGGGTGTGGAAATTGACGGTACAGAAGAAGTGCAAGTCGTAGGATACAATGAAGTAGTGGGGGTACCAAAAGATGAAGATTGATAAATATTCTGCAATTCTAGGAAATACCGTAGGATTCCATGACATGGATGGTTTGACTGAGCACCGTCCTATTGCCAGCCTACCATTTGGTGGAAAATATCGCCTCATCGACTTCCCATTGTCTAACTTGGCTAACGCTGGTATCCGTAGCGTCTTTGGTATCTTCCAAAACGAAAACATCAGTTCTGTTTTCGACCACATTCGTTCAGGTCGTGAGTGGGGCTTGTCAACACTCCTCAGCCACTACTACCTTGGTATTTATAACACTCCAGTTGAAAGTTCAACTGTTGATGAAGAATACTATCGTCAAATTTTGACTTACCTTAAACGTTCAGGTTCAGACCAAACGGTAGCGCTTAACAG
>JBKWCO010000214.1:0-2869 GCA_046975465.1 Streptococcus sp.
GTATAAGAAAATAATTCAAATAACAACTATTGATATCTCATAATTACTTTGATTTAGGAATCGCTAAAAAGGAAGTCGACCAACTGTCAACTTCCTTTTTCATATCACAAGTAAACTTTTTTCCACTTTAAGAAAACTTTAGGCTTTGCTTTATATACTATAACCATCCTAAAACTTTTCTTTTTCATAATCTCCTAAATCCAGGGTCTAGGTCCTGGATTTTTTTTGTGCGGTCAAGAAATAAACGATGTCACAGGTTTTGAGCTATTTCTTTTCTTCTTTTGCCTGATTAATCATATCTAGGAAATAAGCATGTACCATTTCGTCACCCGTTAATTCTGGATGAAAAGAGGTCACTAACATCTGCTTTTCTCTAGCTGCCACAATTGCCCCTTTGACTTGAGCTAAAATCTCCACTTCTGCTCCAACAGCTTCAATAATTGGCCCACGAATAAAGACCATTGGGATTTCCCCTATTCCTTTAAATTCAGCATCTGTGACAAAACTGCCCAATTGGCGACCATAGGCATTTCTGGCTACAGTGATGTCCATACTTGCCAAATGTTTTCTTTGGTCCCCTACTATGGTTTTGGCTAACAAAATCAGACCTGCACAGGTTCCAAATACAGGTAAGTCTTTCTCGATTTTCGCCTTAATCGGCTCAAACAAGTCTAAATCATGCAAAAGTTTCCCCATCACTGTCGACTCGCCACCCGGTAGGATGAGCCCGTCTAAGTCAGAGTGAGTTTCCCAATCTTGCGATTTCTGATTTGCACCGTTTGGACACTAAGGGAATTTAAAACCTGCTCATGTTCTGCAAAAGCTCCTTGTAAAGCCAGTATTCCGATTTTTGTCATCTATTTTCCTCGCTCTGCCATTAAGATGTCAATTTCATCCTTGTTTATTCCAACCATGGCTTCTCCCAAATCTTCTGACACTTGCGCCAAAATATCGGGACGATTATAGTTAGTCACTGCCTTGACGATGGCTTCCGCACGTTTTTTCGGATCTCCTGATTTGAAAATCCCTGAACCAACAAAGACACCTTCAGCACCCAGCTGCATCATTAGGGCAGCATCCGCTGGCGTCGCTACACCACCTGCCGCAAAATTGACAACAGGCAACTTGCCATGTTCATGGACATAACGAACCAAATCAATTGGCACCTGCAAGTCTTTAGCAGTAATATAGAGTTCATCTTCTCTAAGATTTTGAATACGGCGAATTTCTTGATTCATGAGTCGCAAGTGGTGAACAGCCTGAACAATATCACCAGTACCAGGTTCACCCTTGGTACGAATCATTGATGCCCCCTCAGAAATACGACGAAGGGCTTCACCGAGGTCCTTGGCTCCGCAGACGAAAGGCACATCAAACTTGGTTTTATCCACATGAATAAGATCATCGGCAGGTGTTAATACTTCACTCTCATCGATATAATCAATCTCAATCGCTTGCAAAATCTGTGCTTCCACAAAATGACCGATACGCACCTTGGCCATAACTGGAATACTAACAGCGTCCTGAATTTCCTTAATCATCTTAGGATCACTCATACGTGACACACCACCCACTGCACGGATATCGGCCGGAATGCGTTCCAAGGCCATGACTGCAGCCGCTCCTGCCGCCTCAGCGATACGTGCCTGCTCAGGATTTTGAACGTCCATGATGACGCCCCCCTTAAGCATCTGTGCCAAATTTTTATTTAAGTCGTAACGATTTGTCATTGCAATCACCTCTCATGTTTTTATGCCCTCTATTTTACACAGGATGATTTTTGAAAAAAAGAGTCTTTTTCTCAAACTGTATGGGGACAATTTAAGCATCTATTGTCAGAATGGACAGAATAATCACTAAATTAGAAGGCTTGCTTCTATAGGTTTTACTGCTTTTTAGTAAATGAATACAGGTTATGACATCTTAGTTTATAGACCATAATCTTTACTAAATTTTTAGTTAGCTAACAGCAACTTTCTTTGTAAATCACAAAAATACTCATCTTCTACTTTAAGAAAACTTTAGGCTTTGCTTTATATACTATAACTATCCTAAAACTTTTCTTTTCATAATCTCCTAAATCCAGGGCATAAGTCCTGGATTTTTTTGCGTTTAAGAACCGTTGGAGGAAAAAACTGTGAAAAATTTTTTCCAGTAAAAAGTTAGGAAGCTCTTTCTTATTTTTTCTAAGTGTCTTAATTTTATTGAAACACGATTAAATTACGTTATAATAGGACTTAGGAAAAGGAGGAAAATTATGAAAGTACATTCTAATTTTGCTGGACAACCATCCAAAAAACGTCTGATTGCATTCTCATGTGCAACTGCTCTTGCAGGTTTTGCCCTCATCGCAAAGCCTGCCTTCGCTGAGGAAGCTAAAGCTGACAACGCATCAAACCTTGATGTGACTGCTGCTACCATTTCCAATGCGGAAACCACAGCTGATCTTGTCGAAACTAAGGTTGTTGAAGCTCCTGCTACTACTGAAAATGTAGCCACCACTGAAAGCACTACAAATGCCTCAGAACAAGCCACAACTTCTACAGCAAGCTCTGAAGTTGTCAGTGAAACTGCCTCAACAACTGCAAGTGAAAGCCAAGCTCCTTCAGAATCAGCCTCTGGCCAAACACGCGAAGCTGTAACTACAGACCGAGCTGCCAGTGAGACTGCAACAGCAACCGCAGATACCAATAGTGAAACCAATGTTACCGGTGGTCAATACTATAGAGACGAATACGGCTATTGGCATTACAAAGATGCTAGCGGTAAAGACCTGACTGGACCACAAACTGTTGATGGCGTTAAGGTCTACTTCAATCCAGGCGGTGTTCAGGTTAAAGGGGGATTTGGCTGGGACGGTCACTATTAT
>JBKWCO010000215.1:0-2849 GCA_046975465.1 Streptococcus sp.
TGCTGACCTCGGTGGTGTAGCCTGTGCCTTAGAGGCCGCTAAACGAGATAAGGATTTTTCAGTTCGTGAGTTCTTTGTTAATTTTGCGACAATCTGGCGTATGAAAGCACGTGAAGAATACATGCAAATGTTAGCTAGCGTGGATGTGCATGCTCCGGCTAAATGGCGCACCAATGTTATCGTGAGCAACTTCGACGAATTCCACAAGGAATTTGACGTTAAAGAAGGCGACGGCATGTGGCGTGCCCCAGAAGATCGTGTGATTATTTGGTAATAATGATGAAATCTGTCCTAAAATGGATGGATTTCTTTATTTTTGTCGTTGTAAGGGTTTACAAAAATTGAATAAAGAGCTATAATAATATTGTTCAAAAGCTTGTGATTTTTTTAACAAGTGCTTAAAAGGAGTTTTATATGACTAAAGAAATTAAACAAACTAAAGATATTCAAACAGTAATTGATGAATTGGCAATAAAGGGGGTTGAAGCCCTCAATGAAATGGCTGACTTTACACAGGAGCAAGTGGATCACATTGTTCACCATGCAGCAATCGCAGCGCTTGATAAACACATGTATCTTGCAAAATTGGCTGTTGACGAAACAGGTCGTGGTATTTATGAAGACAAAGCTATAAAAAATATGTATGCTTCTGAATATATTTGGAATAGCATCAAAAATGACAAGACAGTCGGTGTTATTGCTGAAGATAAAGAGCAAGGTTTGGTCTCTATCGCTGAGCCGGTAGGTGTTATCTGTGGGGTAACTCCAACAACTAATCCAACATCTACTACTATTTTCAAAGCTTTGATTGCGTTGAAAACACGTAACTCTATTGTCTTCGCCTTCCACCCATCAGCTCAAAAATCATCTGCAGAAGCTGCTCGTATTGTTCGTGATGCGGCTATTGAAGCAGGTGCTCCTAAGGATTGTATCCAGTGGATTGAAGAGCCATCTATCGAAGCAACTGTTCTTTTGATGAACCATCCTAAGATTGCTTCTGTACTTGCGACTGGTGGACCTGGTATGGTTAAGGCTGCGTATTCAACTGGTAAACCTGCCCTTGGTGTAGGTGCTGGTAACGTTCCTGCCTACATTGCTGCTGATGCCAAGGTTAAACGTGCTGTCAACGATATCATCGTTTCAAAAACTTTTGATAATGGTATGATTTGTGCTTCTGAACAAGCAGCTATCGTTGATGCAGCTATTTATGACGAAGTTAAGGCTGAATTTGAAGCACATCAATGTGTCATCATTTCTAAAAAAGCCGACATTGCTAAATTGGAAAAAGTCGTTCTTAATGAAGCGCGTACAGCTGTAAATGGTGCCATTGTAGGGCACTCAGCTATTGAAATTGCTGAAAAAGCTGGTCTCAAAGTTCCTGCAGGTACAAAATTGCTTTTGGCAGAAATTCCAGATGCAACAATGGAATACCCACTTGCCTTGGAAAAATTGTCTCCAGTGCTTGCTCTTATCAAATCTGATGGCGTTGAAGATGGTTTCAAAAAAGCAGAAGGCATGCTTAATTTGGGTGGTCTTGGACACACAGCTGTTATCCACACTGAAAATGAAGAGCTCCAACTCCAATATGGTATTCGCATGAAAGCCTGCCGTGTCTTGGTAAATAGCCCATCAGCTGAAGGTGGTATCGGTAATATCTACAATAACATGATCCCATCATTGACTCTTGGTTGTGGCTCATACGGACACAACTCAATCTCTCACAATGTTAGTTCATTTGACCTTCTTAACGTAAAAACATTGTCAAAGCGTCGCAATAATATGCAATGGTTTCGCGTCCCACCAAAAATCTTCTTTGAAAAAGACTCAATAACATATCTGCGTCATATCAAAGCTAAGCGTGTAATGTTGGTCTGTGATCCAGGTATGGTTCAGTTTGGCTACGCTGCCTTGGTTAAACGCCAATTGGAACTCAACCGTCACGATCCAATGATTGAAGTTTTCTCAGATGTTGAGCCTAACCCATCTACGAATACGGTTTATAAAGGCTTGGAACGCTTTGTAGACTTCCAACCAGATGTCATTATTGCCCTTGGTGGTGGTTCTGCAATGGATGCGGCTAAGGCTATGTGGATGTTCTTTGAACACCCAGATGTAAGCTTTTTCGGTGCTAAACAAAAATTCTTAGATATTCGTAAACGTACCTATAAGATTCCATATGCTGAAAAGACCACATTTATCTGTATCCCTACAACTTCAGGTACGGGTTCAGAAGTAACGTCATTTGCGGTTATCACTGATAGTGAAACTCATATCAAGTATCCATTGGCAGATTACGCTTTGACTCCGGATATTGCTATCGTCGACCCTGCTTTGGTTATGAGTGTACCTGCCAGCGTTACTGCTGATACAGGTATGGACGTTTTGACTCACGCTATTGAATCTTATGTATCAGTCATGGCTAGCGACTATACACGTGGACTTTCACTTCAAGCGATTAAACTTGTTTTTGAAAATCTCGAACATTCTTACCGCTTTGGTGATGAAGAATCACGTGAAAAAATGCATAATGCGTCAACAATGGCTGGTATGGCCTTTGCCAACGCCTTCCTTGGTATCAACCACTCACTCGCTCACAAGGTTGGTCCTATGTTTGACATTCCACACGGACGTACTAATGCGATTTTGATGCCTCACGTTATCCGTTACAACGGTCGTGATCCTCAAAAACACGCTATGTTCCCTAAATATGACTACTTCCGTGCAGACAAAGATTACGCAGATATCGCTCGTTTCATGGGATGGGGTACTGACAAACAATCAGATGCTGAATTGGTTGAAGTTTTGGCACAAAAAGTATACGAATTGGGTGTTGCCGTTGGTATTGACAT
>JBKWCO010000216.1:0-2801 GCA_046975465.1 Streptococcus sp.
CTATGGAAAAAAACATGACATCTACAGATGAGAGGACGGTTGCTTTTATTGCAGAGATTGGCGAGACGTCCCGCTATTTGGCAGCTAGAAACGATCTTTATGCATCTGTCATGATTGCTCAGGCCATCTTGGAATCCGACTCTGGACAATCTACTTTGAGTCAGAAGCCGTCCTATAACTTCTTTGGGATTAAGGGGGACTACAATGGTCAAAGTGTAACCCTACCGACCTGGGAGGATGATGGTAAGGGTAATCCTTACTATATTGATGCTGCCTTTCGTTCCTGGCCCGTTGAGAATTCGCTACAGGACTATGTGGACTTTCTCGAGGAAGCTACTGTGTGGGAGCAACGCTCCAAAACGAGTTATAAAGATGCAACAGCGGCCCTAACAGGCGTTTATGCCACTGACACGACTTATGGTGATAAGTTGAACAGCATCATTGAACAATATCAGTTAACTATTTATGACACCTATTAGAGTCAAAGGAGAATAAGAAGAATATGAATCAGAACTAAGTGAAACTCATTGCCATTGATATGGATGGTACACTTCAGACAGTCAAAGAGATACCTGTAGAAAACATTCAGGCTATTCAGGAAGCCGCTGCGGCAGGTATGGTGTCCTTTGTACGGGTCGTCCACGTTCAGGCATTGTTCCCATTTTGAAAAATTGGGTCTTAGTGAAGAAGAGTATATTATCATGAACAACGGTTGTCGACCTATGAAACTAAAAATTGACCCTGCTTCAACATGAAATATCTCATACGGAGTTGGAAGACCTTTTCAAGTGAGTAAGGATTTTCCAGACGTAACTCTAACCTTGACAGGTGAAAAACCTACTATGTTGTTAATGAAGTGTCTGATTTAGTTGCCTATGATGCTGGGACAGTCTATATGGTGGCTGAGGCCAAATCTTTGGAAGAAATTCTTGCGGAAGGTCAGGTCATTTTGAAGCCATGTATATGGCGGAATCTAAATCGCTTGATGACTTCAAAATGCAATGGAAGAATCTTATCAGCACTATATACGGTTCGCAGTCAAGACTATATTTTGAAATTATGCCACAAGGAGCAACCAAGGCCAGTGGACTGAAGCATTTAGCTGAAAAGTTGGGGATTGATCCTGAACAGATTATGGCTTTGGGAGGGCAATGATATTGAGATGCTTGAATTTGGTCAGAGCGTTGCCATGGAAATGCTAATGATGACATCAAGTCTTTGTGTAAGTATGTGACTTTGACAAATGAAGAGGCAGGTGTGGCACACGCCATTCGTACTTGGGCTCTATAAGAAAAAGACCTTTAGCTTTATTGTTTGCTAAAGGTTTTTCGATTTCTGATAATGGCAATGAGAGTAGTAAGTGTGATAGTGACATCAGTGATGGCAGCTGGGTAAGCCTGAATGGTCAAATCGTAAATTAGCCAGAGTAACATATTCTCAATAATGACCCAGCGAAGCCACTGAAGGTTTGGTGTGGCAGCAATAGCTAGGCTATAGGAGACTGAAGAGATGATTGGCAAATAGCCAATAACCCCAAGCTGATTGAGATAGGATCCTACGATGATTTGAATAATGATGAGGATGGTCAAGATAGTCTTGGTCATCTTCTTTTTGACCATCAGGCTATTTCGAATGATGGAAATACTGATGGTTAAAGCCCAGTATAGCCGCCCAATAAGAGGTTGGCAGTGGCAGTGAAAATGTAGTCGGTAATTTGCCAGACGAGCATCTTATTTTTTGATTTTGCAAAAGAGGATATGGCGACACAGAGAGCTCCGATGGCTGAGAATACTTGTGCTAGAAGGTAGATTGTCATGATGTCACTTCCAATTTTTGCCTTTATTATATCACAAGAAAGAAGGATTTATTTCAAGAATATTTATCGGTTATTTATAAGTCCCGAAAGATGTAGTGGTAACTGAAAAATATCGCCAACGGATGATGGTACTGCTATGGTAGTTTTCATTTATGGAATTCTCAAAACACTGCTAGTGATGTTTTTTCCGATTGGCTTTGCTTGAAACCTGGTGACAAGTATCAAAGAAAAAGCAGTATATTCGAGACGGGCCTTGATGGATTTCTGATATGAGTAATAGTGGTATTAGACATCATGAACTTGAGAGTTAAATAAGATATCTAGAAAGGTCAGATTTTCTTCTGATCTTTCTATTATTTTGTGGAAAAAGTCTTGTCTATTCCCTAATAAATCGATACAATAGAAAGGTCGGTTTAACCGAAAAATTTTAAATAATGAGGACAAAAATGTGTCAGTAAATTGGCAAGATATTGCGTTTTCTTTCCTCGGTGGTTTGGGGCTTTTCCTCTTTAGTATCAAGTACATGGGAGATGGTCTTCAACAAGCAGCCGGAGATAAGTTGCGCTTTTACATCGATAAGTATACCAGTAATCCTTTTTAGGGGTCTTGATTGGTATTGTCATGACGGCCTTGATTCAGTCAAGTTCAGGGGTTACTGTTATTGTCGTCGGTCTGGTTTCGGCAGGGCTTTTAAGTCTTCGTCAGGCTATTGGTATTGTCATGGGGGCAAATATCGGTACAACCGTAACTTCCTTCATGATTGGTTTCAAGCTTGGTGACTATGCCCTTCCAGTGATTTTCCTGGGGGCTGCGCTTCTCTTCTTTACAAGCAATAAGAAGCTCAATAACCTAGGTCGTATCTTGTTTGGTGTAGGGGGAATTTTCTTTGCCCTTAACCTTATGGGAGATGCGGTTGAGCCTTTGAAGTCAGTTACAGCCTTTAAGGACTACTTGGCAACCTTGGGTGATCGCCCAGTCATGGGGG
>JBKWCO010000217.1:0-2721 GCA_046975465.1 Streptococcus sp.
AAGGGGAACTGGGTTAGGGTTCGTGGCCGTATCGAGAATATTCCTTTCACTCATAGTCTGACTATGAATGTGCAAGACATTAAAGAAATTTCACATACTCCTCGTAAGGATTTGATGCCTGAGGGACAAAAGCGTGTGGAATTTCATGCGCATACCAACATGTCGACTATGGATGCAATGCCAACTGTTGAAGATCTTATTGATACTGCTGCCTCTTGGGGGCACCCAGCAGTTGCTATAACAGATCATGCTAATGTTCAGAGTTTTCCTCATGGCTACCATAGGGCTAAAAAAGCTGGGATTAAGGCTATTTTTGGTCTTGAAGCCAATCTTGTTGAGGATAAGGTACCTATTGTTTATAATTCTGAGGATTTGGAATTAAAAGAAGCAACTTATGTTGTATTTGACGTTGAGACAACGGGCTTGTCTGCTGTTCATAATGATTTGATTCAGATTGCGGCATCAAAAATGCATAAAGGTAATATTATTGAGCAATTTGATGAATTCATAGATCCAGGACATCCTCTTTCTGCATTTACTACTGAGTTGACCGGTATTACTGATAATCATGTTAAAGGTGCTAAACCTTTAGTGCAAGTTTTACAGGAGTTTCAAGAATTCTGTCAAGGAACTGTGCTAGTAGCCCATAATGCGACCTTTGACGTTGGGTTTATGAATGCCAATTACGAAAGACATCAGTTACCAACAATTTCACAACCGGTTATTGATACTTTAGAATTTGCACGAAATCTTTATCCTGAGTATAAGCGTCATGGTTTGGGGCCTTTGACGAAGCGGTTTGGTGTGGCTTTGGATCATCACCATATGGCCAATTATGATGCGGAAGCTACGGGTCGTTTGTTGTTTATCTTCATAAAAGATGTGTTTGATAAGCACGGTTTGACTAATCTAGAACAGTTGAACACGGATTTGGTTTCTGAAGATTCGTATAAAAAGTCTCGTGTCAAACATGCAACGCTCTATGTTCAGAATCAAACTGGTTTGAAGAATATCTTTAAATTGGTCAGCCTATCAAATGTCTCATACTTTGAGGGAGTAGCACGTATTCCTCGTACGGTCTTAGATGAGTATCGTGAGGGAATTATTGTAGGTTCTGCTTGTGCTGATGGTGAGGTTTTTGATACGCTTCTGTCTCACGGTATTGACAAGGCGGTTGAAGTTGCCAAATATTATGACTTTATTGAAGTTATGCCACCGGCAATTTATGCGCCCTTGATTGCAAAGGATTTAATCAAGGATGAGGCGGCTATAGAACAACTGATTTGGGATTTAATTGAAGTCGCTAATCGTCTGGACAAACCTGTGCTGGCTACAGGAAATGTACACTATATCAACCCTGAGGATGCCATTTATCGTGAAATCATTGTTCGCGCTTTGGGACAAGGAGCTATGATTAATAGGCCAATTGGTAAGGGAGAAAATGCGAAACCTGCTCCTTTACCTGAAGCTCATTTTAGGACAACTAACGAGATGCTAGACGACTTTGCCTTTTTAGGAAAAGACTTAGCCTATGAAATTGTTGTAACTAATACGCAGGCTATGGCAGATCAAATTGAAGAGGTTGAGGTTGTCAAAAAAGACTTGTACACACCTTTTATTGATCGTGCGGAAGAACAGGTTGCGGAGATGACATATGCTAGAGCGTTTGAGCTCTATGGTAATCCTTTGCCTGATATTATTGACCTGCGAATTGAGAAAGAGTTGTCTTCAATTCTTGGTAATGGATTTGCCGTAATCTACCTGGCTTCGCAGATGCTAGTTAACCGTTCAAATGAACGTGGCTACCTAGTTGGTTCGCGTGGATCTGTCGGTTCTAGTTTTGTTGCGACGATGATTGGAATTACTGAGGTCAATCCGATGCCGCCACATTATCTCTGTCCTAATTGTCAACACTCAGAGTTCATTACAGATGGATCTTATGGATCTGGCTTCGATTTGCCTGATAAGGAATGTTCAGAATGTGGAACGGAATATAAAAAAGATGGTCAGGATATTCCTTTCGAGACCTTCCTAGGTTTTGATGGGGATAAGGTTCCTGATATCGATTTGAACTTCTCCGGTGATGATCAACCATCAGCCCACTTGGACGTTCGTGATATTTTTGGAGAGCAATATGCTTTTCGTGCCGGAACAGTAGGAACTGTTGCAGATCGGACGGCTTATGGTTTTGTCAAGGGTTATGAGCGTGATTACAATAAGTTTTACCGTGATGCCGAGGTCGATCGTTTGGCCATGGGAGCTGCTGGGGTTAAGCGAAGTACAGGTCAACACCCAGGTGGTATCGTTGTTATTCCAAATTATATGGATGTTTATGATTTTACCCCTGTCCAATATCCGGCCGATGATGTGACTGCTGCTTGGCAAACGACTCACTTTAACTTCCACGATATTGATGAGAACGTGTTGAAGCTTGATATTCTGGGACATGATGATCCGACTATGATTCGTAAGTTGCAGGATTTATCAGGAATTGATCCAAAAGATATTCGAGCAGATGATCCAGATGTAATGAAACTTTTTTCAGGGACTGATATTTTAGGGGTAACACCTGAACAGATTGGGACACCAACGGGAATGTTGGGAATCCCTGAGTTTGGGACTAACTTTGTTCGTGGTATGGTCGACGAGACGCATCCGACGACCTTTGCGGAACTCTTACAGTTATCTGGTTTGTCTCATGGAACAGACGTTTGGCTAGGT
>JBKWCO010000218.1:0-2712 GCA_046975465.1 Streptococcus sp.
GTTCAAGCCAATTGTAAAACGAAAGGAGTTAAAACTATGGCGCAAAAAGCTCACAGTTTATCACATACAAAATGGATGTGTAAGTACCACATTGTATTTACACCTAAGTATAGACGAAAAATAATCTATAATCAATATAGGAGTAGTCTTGGAGAGATTTTTCATAGACTATGCCAATATAAAGGCGTTGAAATAATAGAAGGCCACTTAATGCCAGATCATGTTCACATGCTAGTAAGTATACCACCACGAATGAGTGTAGCTAGTTTTATGGGATATTTAAAAGGTAAAAGTGCCTTAATGATGTTTGATAAACACGCCAATTTAAAATATAAATTTGGGAACAGACATTTTTGGGCAGAAGGATATTATGTAAGTACGGTAGGACTAAATGAAGCCACAATTAAGAAATATATCCAGGAACAAGAGAAGCATGATATCGCTTTGGACAAATTAAGCGTTAAAGAATATGAAAATCCCTTTAGGGATAACGGTAAGTAATGCGAATGCCTCTTTGAGAGGCTTGTGACGAGTCAAAAGCAATAAGGCTTGAACAAAGTGAAAGCCAGCGTCTTTAGGCGCTGGCTGGTATTATGGGCTTATAGCCCTTGATCAAACCACCCGTTAGACGGGTGGTTATGATTGGGCTTTTTCACTCCTTTAACTCAGAAAAACTTGGTATGGTGTTTGATAATTCAAAGACTTCCTAGGAATTCTATTTCTTTTATCAGCTGTAGCTGATAAATAATTTTGAGAAATATTCGTAAAATCCATTTGTTTAGGTAGTCTATTTCGTCTTAATAAGCCATTAGAATGTTCATTGAGACCTCGTCGCCCAGGACATCCTGGATCCGCAAAGAAAATATCAATGTCATGTGCATTCGAAATAGATTTCCAATTAGAAAATTCTTTTCCGCAATCAAAAGTGATCGACTTAAAGAGATTGCTGAGGACTAGAGACAACCATTGATTAATGGAAGCCTCAATATCACTTTCTTTCCGTCATTTGATTTTCAGTGTGATGATTGCATTTGAGCAGCATTCTACTAAGGTAATGACTGCACTTTTGTTCTTTTCACCCACAATTGCATCTCCTTCTTGATAACCGAATTCCGTCTTAAAATCGGATAACTGTCTGCTCTCTCACGCAAATCGCTACGAAACGCTTGTTTTCCTCGTTTTCGCTATGACCATTTGGTTTTCTTTAGCCTTTCCAAGGGAAATCCTCTTTCTTTAAAATACCACGGTCTGCTAGTCGATAGAGAGTTCTCATAGAACAAGAAACCCTATCTAGATAAGTTCCTTTAATGACATCAAGGCTCCGATTTTGTTCTAAATGAGTTTGGATAAAATCTTTTCTGATTGCGTAAGACTTGTTTTATTCCGACCACAACGTTTCTTGTTGACTTTATAACGGTTATAGTAATCATATGCAGAGTGCCCTCTTTCAGATAGTTGATGACATTGTAGATTGTCTGTTTTGATCATCCAAGTGAAGTTGCAATATCTGAAACTTTTAAGTTTTCTTGATAGTAAGCTCTATCATTACAAACTCGTTTGTGGTAAGATGAGTATAAGTCATTTATGTAAGTTCCTTTCAGACAAATGTGGTGTTTATCTGGCCTTACATAGATGGCTTTTTCTGTCTAGCTTAATTTTACAAATTGGGGATTTTCAAAAATTTTATGTACACAGTTAAAAGTCTAGCAGAAACAATTCTACTAGACTTTCGTTACTCTATCACAATCATAGCCTTGATGGCCTTGCGTTCATCCATATCTTTATAGGCCTGATTAATATTTTCCAATTTATAACTTGTCGTAAAGACTCGGCCTGGATTGATGTCGCCATCAAGAACAGCCTTGAGCAAGAACTGTTTGTCATAGGTTGTGACAGAGGCTAGCCGCCACCAATCGTTGTATTTTGTCCAAAGGTTGATCCAATGGCACGATTTTCATAGTGCGGAACACCAACAAATCCCATTCGACCACCATTGTGAAGGACTCCAAGGGCTTGATCTACCGCTGCTTCTGTACCCACACATTCGAGAGCTGCATCTGCTCCACCACCGAGAATTTCTCGCACCTTGGCAATGCCTTCTTCACCACGTTCAGCCACAACCGCTGTCGCACCTGACTCCAAGGCCATCTGTTGACGGTCTTCGTGGCGACTCATGAGGACGATTTGCGATGCTCCACGCATCTTAGCTGCAATGACAGCACATTGGCCAACAGCCCCATCCCCGATAACGACCACCTTATCACCCTTTTGCACATTAGCCACACGCGCCGCATGATAACCCGTCGGCATGACATCAGCAAGTGTCAAAAGTGACTTAAGCATGCCTTCGCTGTAATCTGATGGTTGACCTGGAATTTTCACAAGTGCCCAATTGGCAAAATGGAAACGAATATACTCAGCCTGTACGCCACCAGACCAGTTGTTGCCAATATGGCGGTCACAAGTCCCATCATAACAGGCACGACAGGCATCACACTGACCACAACCATGAGTGAAAGGCGCGATGACAAAGTCACCTGGTTTTACAGTAGTGACAGCCTCACCAACTTCTTCGACGATTCCGATAGCCTCATGACCGCTATTACTATGTCCTTCTTCGATTTCAGGATTACGGTAACTCCAAAGGTCGGAACCACAAACGCAGGTACGGACAATGCGGATAATAGCATCATCTTGAGCCTCAATTTGTGG
>JBKWCO010000219.1:0-2711 GCA_046975465.1 Streptococcus sp.
GCCTTTAACGTCTTTGGTGGTTCACCACTTCTTGGTTTGGTTCTTGGTTTGATGATGGTTAATAACGCCCTTCCAAATGCTTGGGACGTTGCATCAGGTGCAGCTAAACCAATCTACTTCTTTGATTTTATTCCTGTAGTAGGTTACCAAAACTCAGTTCTTCCAGCCTTCTTCGTAGGTTTGCTAGGTGCTAAGTTTGAGCAATGGGTTCGTAAATGGGTTCCAGACGTTCTTGACCTACTCTTGCGTCCACTTATCGTCTTCGCTGTAATGTCAGCTTTGGCCCTCTTTATTATTGGTCCTGTCTTCCATACTGTTGAAAGCTATGTTCTTGCTGCTACAGAATGGATTCTTAACTTGCCATTTGGTCTTGCTGGTCTTGTTCTTGGTGGAGTTCACCAAGTTATCGTCGTTACAGGGGTTCACCACGTCTTTAACTTGCTTGAAGCTAACCTCATTGCTAATACTGGTAAAGACCCACTTAACGCTATCATCACAGCTGCTATGACTGCACAAGCTGGTGCGACACTTGCAGTTGGTGTAAAAACTAAAGATGCTAAATTGAAAGCACTTGCTTTCCCTGCAACTCTTTCAGCGGTACTTGGTATCACTGAACCAGCTATCTTCGGGGTTAACCTTCGTTTCGGTAAACCATTTATCATGGGTCTTATCGCCGGTGCTGCTGGTGGTTGGTTGGCATCAATCCTTAACCTTGCTGGTACAGGATTTGGTGTAACAATCGTTCCTGGTACACTTCTTTACCTTAACGGTCAAGTACTTAAATATGTTCTTATGGTACTTGTCACTCTTGCTCTTGGTTTCGTTCTTACTTGGATTTTCGGTTACAAAGAGGAAGAAGTTGAAGCTCAAAAAGAAGTTGTTGCTGAAGATATTGCATCTGCAGAATCAGCTCCAGTTGCATTGCAAGCTGAAACAATCGCTGCACCACTTAAAGGTGAAGTTGTAGCTTTGGAAAATGTTAATGACCCAGTCTTCTCATCAGGAGCTATGGGTAAAGGTGCCGCTATCAAACCTTCAGGTAACCAAGTAGTCGCACCATTTGATGGTGAAGTGCAAATCGCCTTCCCAACAGGTCACGCTTACGGTCTTAAATCTGATAAAGGTGCTGAAGTGCTTATCCACATCGGTATTGACACTGTCTCACTTGACGGTAAAGGATTTGATGCTAAAGTTCAAGCAAATCAACGTATTAAAAAAGGTGATGTCTTGGCTACCTTCGATAGCTCAGTAATCACTGAAGCAGGTCTTGACGATACAACTATGGTTATCGTTACAAACACTGCAGACTTCGAAGATGTTTCATCAGTAGCGACTGGTTCAGTTGCTGAAGGTGCAGACTTCATCGCAGTTAAATAATAAGCTAGAAAAGTCGAAGCCAATTCGGCTTTTTTAGTTAAATGGCTCATAAAGAAAAGAGATAAGTTCGGGTGTCTAAGACTGGTGAATCGAACGGAATATAGATTGTCTTTTGCCTAGCTTTTCTTTATAATAGTATAAATAGTTATTATTGATCATAAAAGGAGATAGCTTTACCTATGGCTAAACTATACGGAAGCTTGGAAGCTGGTGGTACAAAATTTGTTTGTGCTGTTGGTGATGAGAAATTCCAAGTCGTTGAAAAAACTCAATTCCCAACTGCTACACCTTATGAAACAATTGATCGTACGATTGAATTTTTCAAACGTTATGAAGACCAATTGGCTGGAATCGCTATTGGTTCATTCGGTCCAATTGATGTTGATCCAAACTCTGAAACATATGGTTTTGTGACTTCAACACCAAAACCACATTGGTCAAATGTCGACCTTCTTGGTTTGATTGCTAAAGAGTTTATTGTGCCTTTCTACTTTACGACTGATGTTAACTCATCTGCTTATGGTGAGACACTTGTTCGTAAAGGTGTTAAGAGCCTTGTTTACTACACTATCGGAACAGGTATCGGAGCTGGAGCTATTCAAAATGGTGAATTCATTGGTGGTATGGGTCATACTGAAGCTGGTCACGTATATGTACCGCTTCACCCAAATGATGTTTCCAATGAATTTAACGGTACTTGTCCATTCCACCGTGGATGTTTGGAAGGTTTGGCTGCTGGACCATCGCTTGAAGCCCGTACAGGTATTCGTGGTGAATTGATTGATCAGCATTCTGAAGTTTGGGATGTCCAAGCTTACTATATTGCTCAAGCTGCTGTCCAAGCAACAGTCCTTTACCGTCCAGAAGTTATCGTCTTTGGTGGCGGTGTTATGGGGCAAGAACACATGCTTCGTCGTGTTCGTGAAAAATTCACAGCTCTTTTGAATGGTTACCTTCCAGTACCAGATGTAAATGAATATATTGTGACACCTGCTGTTTCAGGTAATGGTTCTGCGACGCTTGGTAACTTCGCACTTGCTAAAGACGTAGCTGACAAACACTCACGCAAATAAGCAAAATATGTAAAATCGCTTTAAGACATGATCTTAAGGCGTTTTGCTCTATACAGGAGGATGTAATGGAACCTTTATTTTTAGATTCGCCAATGCATGAAAAAATCTGGGGAGGTAATCGACTTAAGACAGAGTTTGGTTACGATATTCCCAGTGAACACACTGGTGAATACTGGGCAATTTCTGCCCATCCTAATGGTGTATCTTATGTCAAAAATGGAAAATATGCTGGTTTCCACCTGGCAGAGCTTTACAAGGATA
>JBKWCO010000220.1:0-2710 GCA_046975465.1 Streptococcus sp.
TTGATCATAAACATTGTCAATAAAATATGTCAGCTTATTGTCAAAATCCACAAAAGCGGCATATTTATTATCACCAACGGTTATCACATTCGAAGGTGAACCCTTTCGTTTCTGGGAAATAAAATCCGCAATCAACTGCTTATTGAAATTTCCATTTTCATCCGAAAGTACTAGCTTCGCATAGGGGTTGAACCATTCAATATGATCGTTCTCATCAAAAGTAATAACCCCAACAGGCATCTTTCCGAGAAGGGTCTTCAAAGAATCTTCAACATCCTGATTCAGTTCATCTAATTGCTCTATTTCTAAGGACTCATATGTTGTCTTTTGGTAATGTAATAAGGCAACAACCACTACCATAATGATAAAAAGCGCAAAAATGAGTGCAGACTCAGATTTTAAAACGCGAACAAAGATGGTAGCAATTCCAAAAGAATTAACCCTATCATTACAAGATGAATCGTTGCAAAGTGAAATCTTTTCATATAAAACCTCTTAATCTAGTAATTATAACATAAAAAAGCCCTAATTAAAAGGCTTTTAAACGCATTACTACCGTTAGTCTACTTTCCTGCGGGCCTTATTATTACCTTCAAGATAAACCATCAAAATTGAGATATCTGCTGGGTTGACCCCTGAAATACGACTCGCTTGACCAATGGTCTCAGGATTGATTTTCTTAAATTTTTGACGAGCTTCGGTAGCAATGGAATCAATAGCATCCCAATCAATATTTTTTGGAATCCTCTTTTCTTCCATACGTTTCATCTTAGCTACTTGATCCAAAGCTTTATTAATATAACCTTCATACTTGATTTCGGTCTCAAGCAACTCTACTATCTTCGCGTCCAAATCTTCTGCAGCTGGACCTACAAACTGAGTAGCTGTGGCGTAATCAATCTCTGGTCTACGCATAAACTCTTTAGCTGTCATGGCATCTGTCAATGGCTTAAAGCCTAGAGCTTGAATTTTTTCATTCGTCTCTTTAATAGGTTTTATTTTTTCTTTTGACAGACGTGTCAACTCACTGTCAAACTGATTTTTCTTAATTTCAAAGATATTCCAACGTTCATCGTCAACCAAACCAACTTCTCTACCAATAGGTGTCAAGCGCATGTCAGCATTATCATGACGTAATATGAGACGATACTCTGCGCGTGATGTCAATAAACGATATGGCTCCAAGGTTCCTTTTGTGACAAGATCGTCAATCATTACACCAATATAGGCATCACTACGTTTGAGAATAAGTTCAGGTTTACCTTGAACTTTAAGAGCCGCATTGATACCAGCAACTAGACCTTGACCTGCTGCCTCCTCGTATCCAGAAGTTCCGTTGGTCTGTCCTGCTGTAAAGAGACCTGAAATCAACTTCGTTTCAAGTGTTGCACGTAATTGATGTGGAAGGACAATGTCATACTCAATCGCATAGCCAGTTCGCATCATCTCCGCTTTTCAAGACCTTTGATTGAGTGAAGCAATTCTTTTTGAACATCTTCAGGCAAACTTGTTGAAAGCCCTTGTACATACACTTCCTCAGTTTCTCGTCCCTCTGGTTCAAGGAAAAGCTGATGACGATTCTTATCGGCAAATCGGACAATTTTATCTTCGATTGATGGACAATAACGAGGTCCTACACCCTTGACAATACCTGAAAACATTGGGGCACGGTGTAAATTGTTATTGATAATATCGTGGCTTCTTGATTCGTATAAGTTAGCCAACAAGGAATTTGATCCTGAAGATAATCTTCATCCTTCGACAAGAATGAAAAATGATTCGGCTTTTCGTCACCTGGTTGAATTTCAGTTTCTTCGTAATTAATTGATGATGCCTTGACACGAGGAGGGGTACCTGTTTTAAATCTTCCTATTTCAAGGCCAAGATCCCTCAAGTTATCTGCCAATGTAACAGATGCAAGACTATTATTAGGACCTGAAGAATATTTGAGCTCACCTAGGATAATTTCACCACGCAAAGCTGTTCCTGTTGTGACAACAACCGCTTTAGCTCCATATTTTTGATTTGTGGCTGTTCTTACACCAACTACCTTACCATCTTCAACAAGAATTTCATCAACCATGGACTGACGGAGAGTCAGGTTTTCCTGACGCTCAACTGTATGCTTCATTGTCATAGCATACAAGGCTTTATCGGCTTGTGCACGTAAAGCTCTGACAGCAGGTCCCTTACCGGTATTCAACATTTTCATCTGAATATAAGTTTTATCAATATTTTTACCCATCTCTCCACCAAGGGCATCAATCTCACGGACAACAATCCCCTTGGCAGATCCCCCAATAGAAGGATTACATGGCATAAAAGCCAGCATCTCTAGGTTAATAGTCGCTAATAAAACCTTACATCCCATGCGTGCTGCAGCTAAGCTAGCTTCCACACCAGCGTGACCAGCACCAACAACAATTACATCAAAATTTTCATCAAACTCGTAAGACATTTTTTAGATTTATGCAGTGATTTACAATCAACTGCCCATCCTTTCCTTGTTTTTTCCTACAAAAATAGCCAAAACTCCAGAAAACTGTACGCAAAAACGCACAATTCTCATGAGCTTTGACCATCATGACTATTGTTAAAGTTATTTTATCAAATCAAATCGTTTTGTCAATGAAAATCACTATTTAATCAAGGTCTTCACACTGACGATAATCATCTGTATACCTATGGAGAATAGTAAAAGTCCCATCAT
>JBKWCO010000221.1:0-2698 GCA_046975465.1 Streptococcus sp.
ACAGTGAATCTCTCATGACTCATGCCATGGTATTGACTGGGGTTGATTTGGATGCTGATGGTAAACCTATTAAATGGAAGGTTGAAAACTCTTGGGGAGACAAGGTCGGACAAAAAGGTTACTTTGTCGCTTCCGATGCCTGGATGGATGAATACACTTATCAAATCGTTGTTCGCAAAGACTTCCTTACAGCTGAAGAATTAGCAGCCTATGAAGCAGAGCCACAAGTACTTGCTCCTTGGGACCCAATGGGAGCCCTTGCTTCAAAATAAGACAATATATAAAACCACTGGAAATGATGCTAGTGGTTTTATATAGCTTCTTTAAATTTTATCGGTAAAAAAAGAGTTATCCATTCGGATAACCCTTTTATTTCTTATTCTTCTGCTGTAGCAGTGTTTGAATTTGAATGTTCAGAACCGTTAGAGGCCGATGTCGATGGATTTGTTGAAGCATCAGGGCCGTACTGTTGACTATCTTGTGAACTTGATGAGTCACTGCTTTGGCTTGAGTCTAAACTTGATGATGAGCTAGATGTTCCAAGTGATCCTGTGTAAACATTTGATGTTGAAGAACCAGTAAGGAAGACATAGCTACCATTATTATAAACACCGCTAGGCATATCGAAATCTTCAGAACCCGCACCATACATCTGGTTAAGGTAGCTACTTGTTACACCGTAGATTTGTTTAGCAATGTCAAGGTCTGAATCATGAAGTGGTGTTTTACGGTTTTTGTAACCTGTCCAAATCGCCATTGAATACTTAGTATTGTAACCAACGAAAGTTTCATCTGGAACCATAAGATAAGCATAGACGCCACTTTCTTTTTGTACCTTGTAGTATTCATCGTCACCATAGTTAGATGTACCAGTCTTACCAGCATTGAATGTACCAGGGACATAAGCTTCAGTCGCTGTACCACCTGTCATTACTTGTTTCAACATGCTTGACATCATGTAAGCTGTTTGTGGCGACATGGCCTCGACACCTTTAGAATCAAATGATTTTGTTGAACCGTCTTCAAACTTGATTGAACTAATATAAGATGGTTTATAGTGGTACCACCATTGGCAAAGGCTGCATAGGCTGCTGCCATCTTCTCACTTGATGCACCATATTTAGAATCTGATGATGATGTTGAAGATGAGATGGCATTTGAGTAGAACATCTCTGGTATTCAATACCCAAATCTTTCAAGAAGGATTGAGCATACTCCAAACCAGTCGCTTGAAGGCTTTAACCGCAGTGACGTTACGTGATTGTTGAATGCATAAGTCAATGAAATGCTTCCGTAATACTTACGGTCCCAGTTGTAAACTGGGGTTGAAGAGCCAGGGAAATTATAAGGATTATCGTAAACAGTCGTACCAGTGTTTGTATAAACACTTTTTCAATAGCGGGAGCGTAGTCAGTGATAGGTTTCATTGTAGAACCCCAGTCACGGTCAGTTTGGACTGCTTGGTTGGTACCAAGGGCAACGTTCTCATCCTGATGGCGTGATCCTAGCTGAGCAACAACACGACCATTAGTAACATCAATAATAGTAGAGGCAACCTGGAAGCTATCATTTGGATAGTAGATATAGTCATCAGTATTATAGACATTCCAAATGTATTTTTGAATATCAGGATTAAGGTTAGTGTAGACGTCGAGACCTGCTGAGTAAATATCAGCATTGGCATCAGTAGATACCTGTTCAATAACTTGTTTAATGTAGTTATCTAAATAAGGTTCATAGCTAGCTTTCTTCGTAAGTGGAAGAAGGCCATCTGATACATCAGTTGCTTTAGCTTGCTCGTACTCTTCTTTAGAAATATTCTTGTCTTCATACATTTCATCAAGAACAGTGTTACGACGTTCTTTGGCAGCATCTGGATTAGCATAAGGGTCATATTGTGTTGGTGCTTGTGGAATACCGGCAAGAAGAGCTGCTTGGGCAACAGAGAGGTCGCTCAAGTCTTTACCGAAGTAAGATTTAGCTGCAGTCTTCATACCGTAGTAACCATTACCCATATAAACCTTGTTAACGTAGAAGGTCAAAATCTTTTGTTTAGTGAATTGACGCTCCATTTGGAGAGACAACCAGATTTCTTGTGACTTACGTTTAAGGGTTTGGTCCGAAGTGTTTGTTGAGAAGTAGGCCAATTTAATCAACTGTTGGTCGAGTGTAGACCCCCCCTGGGTACTACTACGACGAAGGTTATTAACAGCCGCTCCCATGATACGGTAGACGTCAATTCCACGGTGTGTGAAAAAACGTTTATCCTCAATAGAGGTGATGGCATTAACTAGAGTTGTTGGAATTTCATCTGTGGATGCACTCTCACGTTTCTCAGCTCCCAAGTCAGCAATAAGGCTACCATTGGCGTCGTAAATCTTACTTGAGCTTGTTGATTGTAGTTTGTTCTCGGTAAGTTTAGGAACACTGCTAATATAGTAGGCAAAGAGGCTACCACCAGAGATGACACACAGTACAAAGAAAGTCAGTAATCCAATAAATCCGTATTTTGCAATACGCCAGCCCAAGCTTTGGTCTGAAGTAGCTGAGCGTTTTCCCTTGCTATAGCGAGAAGAATCTGAACGTTTGGCTTTGATGTTTTTAGCACGTTTAGTCAAACCGCTCAGCGATTCTTTAAAGTTGTTGAAATTAAATTTAGCCATTATGTGTTACCACCTAATAATTTTTCAATGATTTC
>JBKWCO010000222.1:0-2655 GCA_046975465.1 Streptococcus sp.
GTAAGTGGCATCACCAACTTGGAAGAAGCGGTTAAGAACCGCTTCTTCCAAGTTGGTGATGCCACTTACTATGCAAATAACGAAGGTGATGTTCTTCGTGGTGCGCAAACCATCAATGGTGACGAGCTCTACTTTGATGAGTCAGGTAAACAAGTTAAAGGTGAGTTCGTGAATAATCCTGATGGAACGACTTCATACTACGATGCCATTACAGGTGTGAAACTTGTTGATACATCACTAGTAGTTGATGGTCAAACCTTTAATATCGATGCTAAGGGTGTTGTTACTAAGGCACATACACCAGGCTTCTATACTACTGGGGACAACAACTGGTTCTATGCAGACTCATATGGACGTAATGTCACAGGTGCTCAGGTCATCAATGGTCAACACCTCTACTTTGATGCTAATGGTCGCCAAGTTAAGGGTGGCTTCGTAACGAACACTGACGGTAGTCGTTCACTCTACCACTGGAATACCGGTGATAAATTGGTATCAACCTTCTTCACTACCGGTCATGATAGATGGTATTATGCTGATGATAGGGGTAATGTCGTTACAGGAGCTCAAGTTATCAACGGTCAAAAACTCTTCTTTGATACTGATGGTAAGCAGGTTAAAGGTGCTTTCGCAACAAATGCGAATGGTAGTCGCTCATACTACCACTGGAATACTGGTAATAAGTTAGTATCAACCTTCTTCACTAGTGGAGATAATAACTGGTATTATGCTGATGCCAAAGGTGAACTTGTTGTTGGCGAACAGACGATCAACGGCCAAAACCTTTACTTTGACCAAACTGGTAAGCAAGTGAAAGGTGCAACAGCTACGAATCCTGATGGCTCAATCTCTTACTATGATGTTCATACAGGGGAAAAGGCTATTAATCGTTGGGTTAAAATTCCTTCAGGGCAATGGGTATACTTCAACGCTCAAGGAAAAGGCTACGTGTCAAATTAAGAGTAATGAATGAAAGAAGTCAATCACTTTTGTGGTTGCTTTTTTCGTTAAAAAAATTGTCTCTTTTTTATACATTCAGGTCATTTGTCTGGCCAAAAAAGTGGTATAATAACTCTTGCTAAATCTTTATTTTGGAGTACACATGGCTAAGTCAAAAAATACTATTGAAAGTCGGATAGATTACTCGATTCTCCTGCCAGTTCTCATATTGCTACTGGTTGGTTTGGTTTCGATATTTATAGCGACAAATTTTGATTACCCAAAGAATCTTGTGCAAGTCATGTCTCAGCAAGTACTATGGATTTTTCTAGGTTCAGTACTTGCTTTTGTTGTCATGTTATTTAATACAGAGTTTCTTTGGAAGGTCACTCCCTGGCTTTATATTTTTGGCTTGGGACTTATGGTTTTGCCTCTCATTTTTTATTCACCTTCTTTGGTTGCCTCGACAGGAGCAAAAAACTGGGTCAGTATTGGATCAGTAACCCTTTTCCAACCATCTGAGTTTATGAAGATATCCTACATCCTTTTTCTATCGAGAATAGGTGTTTGGGCTAAACAAGGAAAGGAAGTAACTGAACTTCAAGATGACTGGTTGCTACTTTTCCAATATGTAGCGGTCACGCTTCCTGTCCTAGGTTTACTGGTTCTTCAAGGTGATATGGGGACAGCCTTAGTCTTCCTCGCTATTTTAGCAGGTATAATAGTTGTTTCGGGGATATCCTGGCGTATTATCTTGCCGGTAGTTCTAGCTTTTGCAGTGGGATTAGGCTTGTTTGTAATGGTATTTATCACAGATTGGGGTAAGGAAGCCATGCTTAAGATGGGGGTGCAAACCTACCAGATTAACCGTATCTCAGCTTGGTTGGATCCCTTCACTTATGCAGACGGTATCGCCTTTCAACAGACACAAGGGATGATTTCGATTGGTACTGGAGGAATCTATGGTAAAGGCTTTAATCATCTGGAGTTGAACGTACCGGTTCGTGAGAGTGATATGATTTTCACAGTCATTGCGGAAGATTTTGGTTTGGTAGGTGGTGGATTGGTTCTTCTAACCTATCTCTTCCTTATTTACCGCATGCTGCGAGTGACGTTTAAATCTAACAATCGTTTCTATACCTTTATCTCTACTGGTTTTATTATGATGATTGTCTTCCATATTTTTGAAAATATTGGGGCAGCAGTAGGCATCCTTCCTTTGACAGGTATTCCTTTGCCATTTATTTCTCAAGGGGATCTTCACTCATCTCAAACCTAATTGGTGTTGGTTTGGTACTTTCAATGGCTTATCAGACTAACCTCAACGAGGAAAATAAAATTCTCCTGGCTATGTCTCGTCGTATGCGTACATCTGGAACTAGTCAAGTGAAACCTGTTTCTAAGAGCAAGTCTAAGAAAAACAAGCCTTCGAAGAGTGTTACCAAGGCCTCACAAGAATTGGTCAAGGCTAAAGATAAGGTTGATAAGGCCACTGAGAAAATGCGTCAAACCATTTCTCAAAATACGCCAAGCATTCATCAAGGGAAGCGTCGTAAGGGTTCGAAAAAGAAACCGACACGTAAACATTAAGAAGAAGCAAGTTGGTTAATCCAGCTTGTTTTTCTTTGAAAAAAATTAAGGTCTGTGACCTTCTCTTTGCCCCTGCCTGTGGTATAATAGAAGTTGACTATTTTGAAAAGGGGTTTGCTATGATAG
>JBKWCO010000223.1:0-2643 GCA_046975465.1 Streptococcus sp.
GCAGAACTGTCTGCCGATAAAGAAAAAATCCTAGCTGCAGATGGGTTGATTTTACCTGGTGTAGGTGCTTATCCAACGGCTATGGCAGAGTTGGAGCGAATTGGCTTGGTAGCTGTTATCAAAGAGGCTGTCGCACAGGGAGTTCCTCTTTTGGGAATTTGTTTAGGCATGCAGATTTTAACAGAAAAAGGACTGGAACATGAAGAAACAGATGGTCTTGGCTTTATTCCAGGTGTCTGCCGTCCTATTCCAGCCAGAAAGGAGCAACCTGTCCCACATATGGGGTGGAATGATTTGGCTGTTAAGCAAGCCAGCCCTTTGACAGATGGTTTAGATGGCCAAGCTGTCTACTTCGTTCACAGTTATTTCACAGAAGTCCCTAGCCAATACATTGATGTTACCGCAGATTATAGTATTGAAGTGCCAGCCATGATTCATAAAGATAATGTTTATGGGGCTCAATTTCATCCCGAAAAATCAGGGGATATTGGCTTAGGTATTCTTGAAAAGTTTGCAGGGTTATGTAAAGCCTAGAAGCTAGTGAGAGCAAAGACTTTTTAGTTAGAAAGGATGGTAGGGGAGATGCAAATTCTACCAGCAATTGATATTAAGGATGGACAGGCTGTTCGTCTCTTTAAAGGAGATTTCAATCAACAAACCGTTGTCAATCCAGATGTTATTGAGCAGGCAAAGACCTTTAAGGATGCGGGCATTCAGTTTATTCATGTCGTCGATTTGGACGGTGCCCTTGATGGTCGTGCCACTAACCGTGACTTGATTGCAGAGGTCAAGAAGGTTTCTGGACTTGGCATCGAAGTTGGTGGCGGTATCCGTACCTTGGAGCAGATTCGTGATTATTTGGCAGTTGGCATCGACCGTATCATTATCGGTTCAATGGCCGTTAAAAATCCTGACTTCGTTCGAGCAGCTTTAGAGGAATTTGGTGCCGATAAAATTGTCGTAGGTATTGATGCCAAGGCAGGGTTTGTCGCTACCGAAGGTTGGTTGGAAACCAGCAATGTGGACTATATTACCTTGGCCAAGGAAATGGAAAAGATGGGCGTAACCCTCTTTGTCTATACTGATGTTGATCGAGATGGCACACTGACGGGACCCAATCTTGATCACTACAAACGTTTGGTATCTGAACTCACAACCGCCAAAGTCATTGCTTCAGGTGGAATTGCAGAAGTAGCTGACTTAGATCACCTAGAAGAGATTGGTGTGGCAGGAACCATTGTTGGCAAAGCCTACTATAACGGTAATATCACATTAGACCAGCTCAAGGCTTTCGGAGGTTAATATGCTTAAGAAACGTATTATTCCCTGTTTGGATGTCAAGGATGGCCGTGTTGTCAAGGGAGTCAATTTTGTGAATTTGACAGACGTTGGAGACCCTGTTGATTCTGCGCGTGCCTATTATGAGGCTGGTTGTGATGAACTTGTTTTCTTGGACATCACAGCGACTTCAGATAATCGTGAAACAACGGTTGACATGGTGCGTCGTGTTGCCGATCAGGTCTTTATTCCTTTCACGGTTGGTGGTGGTATCCGTTCAGTTGAAGACATGAATAAGATGCTCAAAGCTGGTGCTGACAAGGTTGCTGTCAATTCCTCAGCCCTTGCCAATCCGCAACTAATTGCTGATTGTGCTCAAAAATTTGGGAATCAATGTGTAGTGGCTGCGATTGATGCCAAAAAGATGGCTGATGGGAGCTGGCATGTCTTTGTGGCGGGAGGCCGTAAGGATACAGGTAGGGACCTCATCCAATGGGCTCAAGAAGTCGTCGCCTTGGGGGCTGGAGAAATTCTCTTAACCAGCATGGACAAGGACGGCACCAAGTCTGGTTTTGATTTAGAAATGCTCAATCGTGTGGCCGATGTCGTCGATGTTCCGATCATTGCCTCTGGTGGTGCAGGAAATATTGAGGACATTGTAGAGGTCTTTGAAAAGACAACAGCGACGGGTGCTCTGGCAGCCTCTATCTTCCACTTTGGTGAGGTAAATATAGGCGAAACCAAACAAGTCTTGGCAAATGCAGGAATCGAGGTGAGACAATGACAGAGGTTAAACTTGATTTTGACAAACAAGGCGGACTGGTACCAGTTATTGTGACAGATTACAAGACGGGGCAGGTGCTCATGTTGGCCTATATGAATGAGCTGTCCTATCAGTTGACCCTTGAGACCAAACAAATGCATTACTGGAGCCGTTCTAGAAATGAACTTTGGCATAAGGGGGCCACATCTGGTCATTTCCAACATGTCAAAAGTATCAAGACAGATTGTGATCAGGACACCCTGCTTATCGCTGTGGAACAAGAAGGAGCAGCCTGTCATACAGGAGCTTACAGCTGTTTCTTTACGGATATATATGATGACAATCAAGATAGATAGGAGTAGCTATGTTAGAAACACTTTATAAGGAAGCCTTGGATCGTAAAAAGAATCCTAAAGAAGGATCTTATACCAATTACCTTTTTGACAAGGGTCTAGACAAGATTCTTAAAAAAGTTGGCGAAGAAGCAACAGAAGTTGTGATCGGAGCTAAAAATGCTGATAAAGAAGAAATTGCCAACGAGACAGCAGACGTCCTTTATCACCTAGCAGTCATGCTCGTTGAAACAGGGGTTAGCCCTGAAG
>JBKWCO010000224.1:0-2637 GCA_046975465.1 Streptococcus sp.
TTACTTTTGTTTTAAAAGTGATATGATAAAAGGGTACTACATAAAGTAAGGAGAATACGGTTTGGCTTTTAACAAATTGGAAAGCAGTAACAACCAGGAAATCATCTCTGAAGAAGTTGGTATCTTGAAAGAATTGTTGGATGATGCAACACGAGGCATGGCTGGAGAGCAAGGTCTCACAACTATCCAACATTTGGTTGAACTTTATGATGAAGGTGACTATGTGGCCCTTACACAAGCCATTTCAGAAATGACGAATGACGATATGGTCGTTGCATCACGTTATTTCTCTTTGTTACCTCTCTTGATTAATATCTCTGAGGACGTGGATTTGGCTTATGAAGTCAACCGCAAAAATAATATTGATGAATCTTATTTAGGTAAGTTGTCTGAAACCTTTGATGTTGTCGCTGAAAGCGACAATGCGCGTGACATTCTTGAAAATGTTAATGTCGTGCCGGTATTGACAGCTCACCCAACTCAGGTTCAACGTAAAACAATGCTTGAATTGACTAACCATATTCACGAACTTCTCCGTAAGCATCGTGATGTGAAGGCTGGTCTTATTAACAAGGATAAATGGTATGCGGATTTGCGTCGTTATGTGGAAATCATGATGCAAACTGATATCATTCGTGAAAAGAAACTTAAGGTTAAAAACGAAATCACTAACGTTATGGAGTATTACAACTCCTCATTGATTAAGGCGATTACAAACCTATCGCACGAATTCAAACGTTTAGCTGTTGAAAAAGGAATCGAACTTGATAATCCAACACCTATTACTATGGGTATGTGGATTGGTGGTGACCGTGACGGGAACCCATTTGTAACAGCAGAAACTCTTAAACTTTCTGCAACATTGCAAAGTGAAGTTATCCTCAACTACTATATCGAAAAAGTTGATAATCTTTACCGTTCATTCTCCCTCTCATCACGCTTGACTGAGGTTTCAGATACAGTAGCAGAGATGGCGAAACATTCTCCAGATACATCTGTTTATCGTGAAAATGAACCTTACCGTCGTGCTTTCAGTTACATCCAGTCTAAGTTGATTCAAACACTTCTTTTCTTTAAAGAAGGAAACTTCAGTAAGGACAGAGTTGCTAAACGCATTTCTGAAAATGTTCGTCTGGGTTCGGCTTCAACAGGTGAAGTAGTAGCTGATTACGTGCAACAACGTCTCAGCCAAAGTCTTCAAGCTGTCTCACAACAAACGACTGAATTTTATGAAACAGCTGAGGATTTCCATGATGATCTTTTGGCAATCAAAAATTCACTTCTTGAAAACGACGATGCTGTCTTGATTTCAGGTGATTTCGAAGAGCTTCTTCAAGCTGTAGAAGTCTTTGGTTTCTATCTTGCTACAATCGATATGCGTCAAGATTCTAGTGTTCATGAAGCATGTGTAGCAGAGTTGCTTAAATCTGCAAATATTGTTGATAACTATAGTGAATTGACTGAGGTTGAAAAGGTTGCTGTTCTTCTTAAAGAATTGCAAGAAGATCCTCGTACCTTGTCATCAACTAATGTGCCTAAGTCTGAAACACTTGAAAAAGAATTGGCAATCTTCCGCACTGCTCGTCTTTTGAAAGATTATATCGGTGAAGATGTCATCAAACAACATATCATCTCTCACACTGAGAGCGTTTCTGATATGTTTGAGTTGGCTATCCTTCTTAAAGAAGTTGGCTTGGTTGATACAGAACGTGCGCGTGTCCAAATCGTTCCACTTTTTGAAACTATCGAAGACTTGGAAAACTCTAATGATATCATGAAACAATATCTTGGTTATGATATCGTTAAACGTTGGATCAAGAATAGCAACAACTACCAAGAAATCATGTTGGGTTACTCAGACTCTAACAAAGATGGTGGTTACTTATCTTCAGGTTGGACGCTTTACAAAGCTCAAAATGAATTGACTAAGATTGGTGAAGAGCGTGGCATTAAGATTACCTTCTTCCATGGCCGTGGTGGTACTGTCGGTCGTGGTGGTGGCCCATCATACGATGCTATTACGTCTCAACCATTTGGTACCATTAAAGACCGTATCCGTTTGACTGAACAAGGTGAAGTTATCGGTAATAAATATGGTAATAAGGATGCTGCCTACTACAATCTTGAAATGCTTGTTTCAGCTGCCCTTGACCGTATGGTAACACGTCAAATTGCGGACCCAGATGAATTGGTTGATTTCCGTGAAATTATGGACGGTATTGTTCATGATTCTAATGTTATCTATCGCGATCTAGTCTTTGGAAATGAACATTTCTATGATTACTTCTTTGAAGCAAGCCCTATTAAAGAAGTGTCAAGCTTGAATATCGGTTCTCGTCCAGCAGCTCGTAAGACTATTACTGAGATTTCTGGTCTTCGTGCGATTCCTTGGGTATTCTCATGGTCACAAAACCGTATCATGTTACCAGGTTGGTATGGTGTGGGTTCTGCCTTTAATCGCTTTATCCAAGCTGAAGAAGGCAACCTTGAGAAACTTCAACATATGTTTGAAACATGGCCATTCTTCCGTTCACTTTTGTCAAACGTGGACATGGTTCTTTCAAAATCAGACATGAATATCGCCTTCCACTATGCACAATTGGCAGAGAGTGAAGAAGTACGTAGTGTCTTCAATAT
>JBKWCO010000225.1:0-2613 GCA_046975465.1 Streptococcus sp.
CTACTGGAATAAAATCAAAGAAGTAAATTGGTTTAGCAGCACCTGATGCAACATCCCAAGCGTTAGGAAGGGCGTTGTTAACCATCATCAAACCAAGAACCAAACCAAGAAGTGGTGAACCACCAAATACGTTAAAGGCTGACCAACAAATCAAGGCTGGGAAGAAGGCGAAGGCTGTATCTGTCAATACAACTGTATAAGTATAGAAATCAGTAGCAGCAAAAGCTTTTGATGTTGTACCGAACAAACCAAGAACTGTATCGTTATTGATTGCTCCACGGATACCCATGAAAAGACCAGTCGCTACGATTGCTGGAAGCAATGGAACGAAAACGTCACCGAATGAACGGATAGCACGTTGGAACCAGTTACCTTGTTTAGCAGCTTCTGCTTTTTGTTCGTCTTTAGATGCTGTTGGAAGACCTTGAGCAACGACTTCGTCGTAAATCTTGTTAACAGTACCTGTACCAAAAATCATTTGGTATTGACCTGAGTTAAAGAAAGCACCTTGAACTTTTTCAATGTTCTCAGCCTTTTCTTTATTGATTTTGTTTTCATCTTTGACCATCACACGTAGACGAGTCGCACAGTGAGCAACACTGTTGACGTTTTCACGTCCACCGAGGGCATCGATGACTTCTTTTGCAATTTGTTTGTTATCCATTTGCAAAATTCTCCTTAATAAAATTTGGTATGAAAGCGTTTAGCTTTTCTTTACGGTAACTATTTTAGCATCTTTCTGTCATATGTCAACCGTTTATATTTTTTTATTTTTTTTATAAATCGTTGATTTTTATAGGTAAAACGTTTCTATATTATTAACAAATAGATTAGGAGATTACTAAATATGAATCTACCAACAGAAGTTCGTTACCGTCCATACGCAGATTGGACAGACGAAGAAAAAACAAAGATTAGAGAAAATGTCGCTAAATCACCTTGGCGTGCAAGTTACCATATCGAACCAGAAACAGGGCTTCTTAATGATCCAAACGGTTTTTCTTACTTTAATGGTAAGTTCCAACTTTTCTACCAAAGTTGGCCATTTGGAGCTGCTCATGGTTTGAAACAATGGGTGCATACTGAAACTGAAGATTTGGTTCACTTTACAGAAACTGGTGTCAAACTCTTGCCAGACCATGAAAATGATAGCCACGGTGCCTACTCAGGTTCTGCTTATCAAATCGGTGATAAACTCTTTATCTTCTATACTGGGAACGTTCGTGATGAAAACTGGATTCGTGACCCACGTCAAATCGGCGCTTGGATGGATAAAGACGGCAAAATCGAAAAATTCGACAAGGTTCTTATCAAACAACCTGCTGACGCTACTGGGCACTTCCGTGACCCTCAAATCTTCGATTACAAGGGACAATTCTACGCTATCGTAGGTGCTCAAAACCACGATAAACAAGGTTATATCAAACTTTACAAGGCAGTAGACAATGATGTCGAAAACTGGGTTGAGGTTGGTAATCTTGACTTTGGTGGCACTGGGTCAGAGTACATGATTGAGTGTCCTAACCTTGTCTTTGTAGATGACAAACCTGTTCTTCTTTATAGCCCACAAGGTCTCGATAAAGCTGAACTTGACTACGGTAACATCTACCCTAACACTTATAAGATTTTCCAAGATTTCGACACAGAAAAACCTGCCCTCGTTGATGGCACACCAATTATCAACTTGGACTACGGATTTGAAGCATATGCAACTCAAGGCTTTAATACTCCAGATGGTCGTGCCCTTATTGTCAGCTGGATCGGTCTTCCAGATGTGGACTATCCAACTGACAAATACGACTACCAAGGGGCTATGAGCTTGGTTAAAGAGTTGTCTATTAAAGATGGCAAACTTTACCAATATCCAGTCGAAGCCATTACAAGCTTACGTGCTAGCCAAGAAGATTTCTCTGAAAAAACGGCAACAACTAACACTTACGAGCTTGAACTTAACTTTGAAGCTAACACTCAAACAGAACTTGTCCTCTTCGCAGACCAAGAAGGAAATGGCTTGTCACTTACAGTTGATACTGAAAACGGAAAAGTTATCCTTGACCGTTCTAAAGCTGGTGAACAATATGCTACTGACTTTGGAACAAGTCGTGAATGTACACTTGATGCCGGTCATGCTGCAACAGCAAACATCTTTGTAGATAACTCAATCGTTGAAATTTACTTCAACAAAGGTGAGAAAGTCTTCACTAGTCGTGTTTTCCCAAGTGCAGAACAAACTGGTATCAAAGTAACGTCAGGAAACGTTTCTGGACACTACTTCGACTTGAAATACTAAGGTGATTTATGGTCGCAAAGCTTACTGACGTTGCCGAACTGGCTGGTGTGAGCCCAACCACAGTTTCTCGCGTCATAAACAAAAAGGGCTACCTCTCACAGAAGACCATTGACAAAGTTCACGCTGCTATGCAAGAACTCAACTATAAACCTAATAATTTAGCTCGAGGTCTTCAAGGAAAGTCGGCCAAACTCGTTGGCTTGATTTTCCCAAATATTTCCAATGTATTTTATGCCGAACTTATTGAACGTCTTGAGGATGAACTCTTTAAGCAAGGTTATAAAACCATTATTTGTAATAGTGAGCATGATCCTAACAAGGAG
>JBKWCO010000226.1:0-2538 GCA_046975465.1 Streptococcus sp.
AATAAAGCTTACTTGCCACTCCCTGAATCAATGACTAAAAAAATCATTTAATCAAAATATCTTTAACTAAATTCTTCAAATCTGGGACTACTTCTTCCATAAACCATGGATTTTTGGCTTGCCAAATATTATTTCGTGGAGAGGGATGAACGAGAGGGAAAAACTCAGGAAGGTAATCTTTGTAATGCTTAACTGTATCCGTTAATTTTGCCGACGATTTTTGATGTAAATAGTAACGCTGTGCATAGTTACCTACTAAAATCGTCAATTGAATATCAGGAGCTAAAGCAAGAACTTTCTCATGCCACTTGTCTGCAAATCCTTTGCGAGGAGGTAAATCACCTGATTTCCCATGACCTGGGAAATAAAAATCCATTGGGACGATGGCAAACATACCCGATTCATAGAATTCTTCACGTGAAACTCCCATCCAATCTCTGAGATTATCTCCACTGGGATCATTCCAATAAAGTCCTGACTCTTGTGCACGAATACCAGGAGCTTGTCCGACGATATTAATCCGTGCCGTTTTTGGAATGGTAAACAAGGGTTTTATACCTTGTTCCGTATAAACTTTATTTTGTTCATCAGCCATAATGGCTTGTGTCAATTCTTCAAGTGTTTCCATAATGTCCTCAAAAAGAGACAGTCTGTCTCTCTTTTTTTGATTAACTCATAGATAGCCTCTGCATAAATGGCAGCAGCACGGTACAAGTCCTCAACTTCAGTAAATTCATCGGCTTGGTGCATCGTGTTGACATAACCTGGGAACATAGCTCCATAGGCAACGCCACGTTTAAGGAGACGTCCAAAAGTTCCACCACCAATGATTTGTTCTTCACCTTTAAGTCCTGTGTGTTTCTCGTAAACCGAAAGAAGGTTTGAACCATAGGGTCACTCACTGGTACATAGTGAGGGACATGTCCGTGTTCTGAAAGAGTGACCTCCTTAGGACCTTCAAGTTTTTCAAGGCCGGCCTTAATACGTCTACATCAACACCTTGAGGGTAGCGGAAATTCAAAGCGATTGTATTATCTTCTGATTCCTTATTGAAATGAAACACCCCAGCATTCATGGTCAATTCACCCATCTTAAGATCTGTAAATGCAAGACCTGTCTTTTCAGCAAAGAAATCTTTATGAAGTGTTTCAGCAATTATATCCAAATACGTTTTAGCATTGCCTTGGAAATCAAATTGACTAAGGAAGAGTGCCAAGTAGGTTGCCCCATTAATACCATTTTGAGGCATCATACCATGAGCTGATTTCCCATGAATAGTCACATGGAAAACACCTGCTTCTTCGGTCACTTGACCAGTTACTTCTTGTTCCGCAACAAAGTCGGCTAATTTGCCCTCAAGTTCTTTCAAAGTGATAGGTCCAGTAAAATCTGCACTTGCAGACTCAGGAACCATATTTTCACGCAAACCACCATTAAAGGACACAAGACTAAATTCACCATCATTTTGACCCTCAAAATGAAGATAGGCTGTAATATTACCCTTTTCACCATTGATAATTGGAAATTCTGCATCAGGTGAAAAACCAAAATCAGGATCCTTCAACCCATTATGAGCAAAGTAATAATCCATATCACCCCAACCAGATTCTTCATCTGTACCAACAATAAAGCGAACACGCTTAGATACAGGGAGACCTAGTTCTTTGATAATCTTCAAGGCATAGTAACAAGCCATTGTTGGACCTTTATCATCTGATGATCCACGAGCATAAAGTTTGCCATCTTTGATTACGGGTTCATAAGGGTCTGTATCCCAACCACTCCCAGCTGGAACCACATCCAAGTGCGCGAAAATACCAAAACTTCATCGCCATGACCAAATTCAAAGTCACCAGCATAATTATCAATATTACGCGTCTTATAGCCGTCACGTTTAGCTAAAGCAAGAAAATGTTCCAAAGCTTTTACTGGCCGGGGCAAATGGGTGCTGTTCATCAACCTTACTGTCATCACGTTCTGAATTATGCGTAACAAACCAAAAGGTCCTCCATTAAATCATCTTTACGTTTATCAACTTCGGCACGAAAATCTATTGTCATAATTTGCTCCTTACTGTCTCTAATTAGCACTATTTACCATTTTTAGAAAGAGTTTTCATCCCCAGAGAATAGATCACATTAAAAAGTAAACTATTATCTAACATCACAAGTCCCTACCAATTTCGAAAACGTTATAGTCTAACCTTGCGATATTATCATTTCAAGAATTTCCAAAAACTTTAGAATATTCTCTTAATTAATGCTATAATAGGACTATCAAAACTAAGGAGATGCATTATGCCATTTGTAAAAATTGATCTCTTTGAAGGTCGCACTGAAGAACAAAAAATCGAACTTGCTCGCGAAGTTACTGAGGTTGTATCACGTGTTGCAAAAGCACCTAAAGAAGCTATTCATGTTTTCATTAACGATATGCCAGAGGGAACTTACTACCCACATGGTGAAATGAAAAAGAAAAACTAGTCATCATTAAGCAGTCACATCCGTGGCTGCTTTTAATATAAAAAAACTGGAGTTT
>JBKWCO010000227.1:0-2517 GCA_046975465.1 Streptococcus sp.
CCAAGATGTGATAGGGGCTGAACCGGCAATGTTAATTGGTTGGTCAGTCAAGACTTGGTTCCCATAGATGGCACCTGAACGCCAACCAGCAGTTAAGGTTGCTCCCTTAACAACAGATCCTGGAATGAAGACATCAGTGATTGTGCCTAAGGCATTGGCCTTAAAATCTTGTGCTCCTTGCTCGTGTTTTTGCCCTGCCATAGCAAGTACAGCACCAGTGTCAGCATTCATAACCACTGCATACATTCCTTCAGAATAGGTTGCTTTATTCTCTGAAATCTCTGAAGAAAGCTGTTGACCTAGGATGTCTTCAACTCCCTTTTGGAAATCAAGGTCGATGGTCAACTGCAGATTGTTCCCCTTGCTGCCCTTTTGAGTGATTTTATCACTAGCAACTTTGCCTTCCTTGTCTACTGTAATCTCACGAACAGTATGTTTTCCTTGTAGTTTCTCCTCGTATTCTTTTTCTAGATAAGACGTTCCTACACGGTCATTAAGAGCATAGCCTTTTTAAGGTATTCCTTGGCATCTTCCTGAGGTAAGCCTGCTTCTGAGCTTGAAACCTTACCAATCAGAGGAGATAAGGCCGAATCAGCTGTATGACGTTCCCAGTCCTTAGCAACCGTGATACCATTAAGTTCCTTTTGTTTAGCCGCTACAATCGCAATCTGATCAGGTGTTAATTCCCTGTCTTTAATGTGACTGTTGAGAAATTAGACACAGCATTCATCTGAGAGTAGATATAGACAATCTTAAGTTCATTCTCAGAATAATCAACGGCTTCATCAGGCACTGCATCAACAGCATTATTATAAATAGTGGCTTCGGCAAGTTTGTTACCAAATTTGTCTGTTTTCTTGTCATTTGGAAGATTATTGACCACACGCTTATAGGTTGCAGAATCCGCAAGGTAAAAATCACGTTTTTGACGGGCAGTTACCTTAGTTTCAGTAAGAGTTACCATGGTTGCCAACTTCTCTGCAACCTTTTTCATGGTATCAGATGAAACCAGATTACTACGTGTAAAGGTGATAACGTCCTTACTCTGGTTGGTCGTAAGAGCGACCCCCTTAGCATCAAAGATTTGCCCACGTTCGCTTGCAATCCTAACCGTATACTTGGAGTTATCCTCTAATTTTTTAGTATAAAAAGATTTGTTATAAACCTGCATATAGGTCAAACGTGCAAAAAGCAACAAAAAAAGGACAAAGACTACACCAAAAAGCAAGTAAACACGACGGGAGATGTTTACTGGCTTTCTAGGTTTATTCGCTCGTTTTTCTTTTCGTTTTTGGCGCCGTTTTTCCCATTTTTGACTGAGTTTTTTCGAAAATGATGTCACTTTTTTTCCTCTATGTTCTCATAAAAATTCTCTTTTATTTTATCACAAATAAGCTTTAGCAAACTTAAAAAAATGTCGAAATCTAAAAAAACTTGCCTCAATATGAGACATGTTTTTTATATTATAATGACAACTTTTTCATCCAGCTAGGAATGGCTTTACTGATATGTGTCGGCAAAACCACATAGGCATTTTTAGCAAGATCATCAGCAATGACTGAGTGAAGCCAGCTGGCAACCGTAACAGCCTTATAGCGTCATTTGAAGCAAATTGAGCAAGAAAACCAGTAATCATACCAGCTAAGGTATCTCCCATTCCTCCTGTGGCTTGATAAGGCCCACCAACTTCTAAATGAGCTACTTTTTCACCCTGATGGACAGCCGTCTTGTGACTCTTGGCAACCAGGATTGTCCCAGCTCGGAACTCTCCCAAGGCTTTTTGAGTGTTGGAAACTGTCTGCTCTGGAATCCTAAAACCAGACAAGCGTTCCCATTCTTTTTGATGTGGGGTGAGAGTAAGGTGACAATCTGGTAAGCTCTTCTTATTCTTCTTAGCCAAAAGATTGAGAGCTGAACCATCAACAACCAAATTTTGATCTGCCCTAATATTTGCCAGCACCAAGTCCATAGCCTGACTAGCTGCACCATCTTCACCTAGGCCAGAACCGATTAATACCACATCAGCTGCCCTAAGATTCTCAAGAAATCTTTCAGTCTCTCTAAGGTCAAAAGCCATGGCTTCAGGGAGATGAGCATGAAGGGCTGTGATATTTTCACGATCCGTAGCCACTGTGACCAAGCCTGCCCCACTATTGACACAAGCTATGGCAGCCATAATGATGGCACCACCATAAGGATAAAGCCCACCAACTAAAAGCAATCGACCGTAAGAACCCTTGTGAGACTCTCTCAAGCGAGGTGTTATCACTTGCCTAGCTAAATCGTCATCAACTTTCATAAACTATCCTTTCGCACTACGAAGAGCAGCTTGATAGGTCTGTTCCATAAGCATGGTAATGGTCATAGGGCCTACACCACCTGGAACAGGCGTGATCATGCCAACCTTATCTTTCACTTGATCAAAATCAACGTCACCACAAAGTTTGCCTTCTTCATCACGGTTGATTCCCACATCAATGACAACAGCACCCTCTTTGACATGGTCTTCTGTTACAA
>JBKWCO010000228.1:0-2501 GCA_046975465.1 Streptococcus sp.
GAAGAATCCTTCTACCAGACCGATGAGGAGGTGAGTCAAGCCCATTACTGGAAGTGTCACTCTCAAAGGGTATGGATTGTAAAGCGGATTACCACTGCTATCTTTAAAGAGAATCGGTTGAATTCCTAGTAAAACCGCAACAGTCAGGGCCGCAACTACAATTCCAATATAACCTCCAAAAAAGCTAGCAATTATCCTGTTCTTTGTCCACTTATTCAAGAGTTTATAAACAGCATAACCCACAAATGGCATGACAACAGCCATACAAAAGGCATTCGCACCAAAGGCCAAAATCCCACCATCACCAAATAGCAAAGCCTGCATAGCTAGAGCCACACTAACTGCTAAACAGGAGGCCCAAGGTCCTAACAATATAGCAATTAGCACTGCCCCAACAGCATGGGCACTCGTTCCACCTGGGGCTGGAAGATTAAACATCATGATAAGGAAGGACAAGGAAGTCCCGATTCCCAACATAGGAATCGTTTTTTTATCAGTTTCAACCTTTACCTTCACTTCCTTGACAGCCTTATACCAAATAGGCAACATAACTGCCCCCATTGCCGCACAAGTCATAGGGCTTAAGTAATTTTCAGGAATATGCATTTTTTATCTCCTCATATCATTTTTTCTCAAATTCAAAGGGGTTAATCCATGTATTTCTTGTCTAAAATAGTCTGCACAGGCATAAATGACGCGACGATTATCCTCAGCAGTTTTTCCTAAGATACGTAACACCAGACCTGGGATATCTAAGGATGAAATAGCAAAATCAGACTCTAAATTCAGATCTTCTAAGTGCTTCTGCAAAGCCTTAACAAAAGCCTCGTCAATATTTGGTGACACCATTACCAAGCTATTGTAATTACGCCAGCCTTCAAAATAACCAAGTTTAAACATATCTTGTTTCTGAGGCTCTAAGAGAGTCTGATCGCTATAAACAAGTTCATTATCTTGGTAAATTTGTGTCAAATTACGAAAATAATGGTATTGAAACGGTAAATCCTCATGAGACCAACCTGCCGTTACACCATCTGAATAAATCAAGTGGGCAGACTTATCCATATCAATACGACTTGTTTGGAAATAGCGTGATTTCAAATAGGGAATGACTTCATCAGCCATGTACTCCAAATAGCTATTTTCTTCAAGTGTGATGGACGTATTCTGATGTGTCAACTGTCCTTTTTCACACTTGTAAACATAGGTAGGTGTTTGGGTTGTTACCAAGGCATGAGCATCTTTATTAACATCAATGGTCACTTGATACTGCTCACCCTCGACAAATCCCCCACCCATATTAATGAGGAAATAGTAAGGAACACCGTTGGCATCTGAATTATCCGCCGATACTGAGAGTTGCCTTCTTGGTATTTCTTGTGGGAAATTGTACGACCATTTCGGTTTGAAAATCCAAGATGGACAAAGCCATCGTATGCTTGTGTCATCTTACAAGTCCTCTAGTAGGAAATTCTTACGAATCCATTCTTCCACTTCCTTAACATTGTCATCATTATTCAAATTTGTGAAAATGAAAGAATCTTCGTTACGGAAATGAAGGGTATCTTCACGCATACGGTCTAGGTTGGCTCCAACATAAGGGCAAGGTCAGTCTTATTGATCAAGAACAAATCACTCTTAATCATCCCTTGACCAGCCTTACGTGGGATTTTTCACCCTGAGCAACGTCAATAATATAAATGGTGAAATCAACCAAATCAGGACCGAAGGTCGCAGCCAAGTTATCCCCACCACTTTCAAGGAAAATAACATCCAAATCATGGTTAAAGCGCTCTTGAAGAGTTTCAATCGCTTCAAAGTTCATAGAGCATCTTCACGAATAGCAGTATGAGGACATCCACCAGTTTCTACACCAATGATACGGTCTTCATCTAAGCTTGAATTTTTAGCCAAGAAAAGAGCATCTTCTTTTGTATAGATATCGTTAGTAATAACTGCTAAATTTAAGTCGGACATACGTCGTGTAAGACGCTCAAGCAAAGAGGTTTTACCTGAACCAACAGGTCCACCAACTCCAATAATTACAGTACGTTTTGTCATTGTTTTTCCTCTCAACCTTGTTGATATTTTAGGACATGAATAGGCGGAATACCTGTGTTTCATGTTTCATCTGAGCTAATTCAAGACCAGGCGTATTGGCCCCAAGGTAGGACGCATCCAGTTCTTGAATTTCTTGTGTCATTTTTCTAATTGTGAAAAGCTACGTAAAACAATCTCCTGTCCAGCAAACTGTCCAAGGGGAATGGCACGCACAGCATTTTGAACCATCGTCGAAATCACACTATAGCCATAAAGTGCTATGGCTTCACTACATCCCAAGCCCTTGTTAAACACATAGAGCGCAAAGACAATAGCTGGATTGCCGAAGACCACACCCTTACGTATTTTAGACTGATAGTCATCCAATACCGGAATAGCATGAAGCCTTTGAATGAGTCGAAGCATTTGCTTAGCAATCATGTTAGTCCCCTGTCTTGTTT
>JBKWCO010000229.1:0-2476 GCA_046975465.1 Streptococcus sp.
ACCATTAATCTCACGACGCGTGATGTCATAAGGAATTTCCTTTTCCAAATCCTTAACAGTATAGGTCGTTGGAGCAATTTTTAGGTCTGTAAAATAGCTGTAGAGCCAGATGATGTCTTCATCCGCAAACCCCATGTTACGGGTCAAATCAGAAAGATTGTCCTGCAAGAACATATCCATAAAGACAAATTTGGCCTTAATACCTGTGTTTTTGAAAATTGTAGAACGATAGGCCTGAGCGTATTCAACACCACTTGATGCCCAACCGATTCCTAAATTGATGTTATAAACAGTCATGTATTTTCCTTTCTGGGTAAAAGTTCAACATCGACATTTCTTTTTCGACATACCTAACCCTAGTAGCAGCTAAGCACTACTATGTTAGTACTGTATCCTCCTAGACTAGAGCAAGTCTTCGATAAGTGTATCCACTTCGTCTTGCGCCTCTTCAATAGGTGTGATTTCAGTCACCATGATTCCTGCAACCGCACGTTCAACCAAGGCGTCAACATCCATACGACGTTCATATTGTTCGACATTTTTGATTTTTGGATTAGTCTTTGGACGGTCAGGTGCAAAGATAGTACAGCAATCCTCAAAAGGTTGGATGGAGATGTCAAAGGTATCAATTTTTTGTGCCAAATCAATGATTTCCAACTTGTCCATAGTGACAACTGGACGAATCACTGGCGTACATGTGACAGCATTAATCGCCTGCATAGACTCCATAGTCTGACTGGCAACCTGACCAAGACTCTCACCGTTGATAATCACAAGGCCTCGGCGTTCTTCACGAATGCGGTCAGTAATACGCATCATGAAACGACGGGTCAAGGTCATCAAATAAGCTTCTGGCGCTTTTTCTTTGATTTCCTCTTGAATTTCAGTAAATGGTACTTCGATGAACTGAATATTACCACCAAATTTAGTCAACTTACGGGTCAAATCTTGAGCCTTTTTCAGTGCACCAGGACTGGTGTATGGAGGACTTGCAAAATGGACAGCCTCAATATCCACACCACGTTTAAGGGCTAGATAACCTGCAACAGGCGAATCAATCCCACCTGAAAGCATGAGCATGCCTTTCCCAGCTGTCCCTACAGGTAATCCACCTGCACCCTTAATTTCCTCATGAGAAATATAGGCAGCCTCCGCACGAATCTCTACCTTAAGATTAACATCTGGTCCCTTCATCTGAGCCTTAATGTCAGGCAATACATCAAAAACTGCATTTCCTAAAGTAAGATTGAGCTCACGACTGTCGAGAACAAAGTCATGGTCACTACGTTTAGCAGTTACTTTAAAAGTAAGACCGTCACGATAGAGTCCAGTCATAATGTCTTGAACAGCTTTTTTCAAGACCTCGACATCTTTTTCAAACTTGTAAACAGGACTAAAGGCTTGAATACCAAAAATTTGCTTCAAAGACTCTGCTACTGGCTCGTAGTCTGTACCATTGAGGTAGATATGTCCACGGTCTCGATCAAAAGTCACTTTAACTTCTGGATAGATGGATAGGACATCCTTGATATTATTTCTAAGTTTATTGATAAAGCGCATACGGTTCTTGCCCTTGGTAGACAATTCACCATAGCGAACCATAATTTCTGAATATGTTAGTGTCATTCCTTTTCCTTTTAAATGTGAATTTAGTTTTATTGTTTAATCGATTAAATCTTGCTATCTCACTTTTTGTGTCTTGGCGTAGACCTGCTTGAAAATCGTGAGGAACTGTTCCACCTGTCCCATATCATTGTCATCATCAAGACTGATACGAACGGCCGTTTGGGCTAACTTAGTCGGTACACCCATAGAAATGAGAGTCCCCGCTGGTTTCCCCGCCTTAGATGAACATGCTGATGTCGTTGAAATGTAGATTTGATGCTCTTCAAAAGCGTGGACAATAACTTCACCTCGAACACCCTTGATTCCAAAGGTCAAAATATTGGGAGCAAAGTCTTCACCCTCACCTGAGAAAATAGTAATATCCTCGTACTTAGCCAATTCGTCAAAGATAATCTTTTTCATCTTGGCAATTTTAGGAAGAGAAAATTCCTCTTTGTCAGTTACCAAGCGCAAGGCCTTGGCCATACTCGCAACCCCAGCAACATTTTCAGTAGTTGAACGAAAATCTTTTTCTTGACCACCACCGGTTAAGAGTGGCGTAATCTTTTTCCCTGCCTTTTTGTAGACAAAACCGACACCACGAACAGCATGAAACTTGTGACCAGAAAATGTCGCAAAATCTACACGGTCAGTTAAATAGGACGATACTGGAATCTTCCCAATAGCCTGAACAGCATCCACATGGAAAGATACCGTAGGCTCATTAGCCAAAAGATCTGAAATGGCTTGAATAGGTTGGATTGATCCAATTTCATTATTAACAGCCATAACCGAAACCAAGATTGTGTCGGGGCGTAATAATCCAGCAAGAGCTTCAACATCCACAAATCCTTGCTCATTTACTGGTGCA
>JBKWCO010000230.1:0-2475 GCA_046975465.1 Streptococcus sp.
TCACGTTATCCCAATTAAAAACATGGTTAAAGCAAACAATGACCCACGTTTTGGAGATACACGTGCTATGCTTCTCTTTGAATCTGTTGAAGATGCTCTTGCTGCTGTTAAAGCAGGTGTTGATGTTAAAGAAATCAACCTTGGTTCTTCAGCTTATAAAGAAGGAAAAGTCAACGTTACTAAAGCTCTTTCATTTGACCAAACAGATGTGGATGCTATCAAAGAGTTGCAATCATTGGGTGTCAAATTTGACGTTCGTGGGGTACCAAGTGATAGCCCAGCAAACGTTGATACCTTGATTAAGTCAGCTGAAACTAAATTAGCAGAGAAGAAATAATTTTGGAGGATGCATAAATGAGTTTAGTACAAATTATTTTAGTCGTAATTGTTGCTTTCATCATCGGTTGTAGCTCAGTTAACGACCAAATCGAAACATACCAGCCAGTTGTGGCTTGTTCCCTTATCGGTCTTGTTACTGGTCATCTCGAACTCGGCGTAATGTTGGGTGGTAGCTTACAGTTGATCACTATGGGATGGGCTAACGTTGGTGCTGCCATGGCACCAGATGCCTCACTTGCCGCTGTTGCTTCTACAATTATCCTTATCTTGGGTGGTCAAGGAACTAAAGGAATTGGTCCTGCCATCGCCCTTGCGGTGCCTTTGGCTGTTGCCGGTCTTGCCTTGACAATGTTTGTCCGTACTGCAACTGTCTTCATCGCTCACATTATGGATAGTCGTGCTGAAGCAGCTGATATCGCTGGTGTTGAAAGATGGCACTTTATCGGTATGGCCCTTCAAGGTCTCCGTGTTGCTATCCCTGCCCTCCTCTTGCTCTTGATTCCTGCACACCTCGTACAATCTGGTCTTGAAGCTATGCCTGAATGGTTAAAATCAGGTATGACAATCGGTGGTGGTATGGTTGTAGCCGTTGGTTATGCCATGGTTATCAACATGATGTCTAGTCGTGAAGTTTGGCCATTCTTCTTCCTTGGTTTTGCTTTGGCTGCCCTCAAAGAATTGACCTTGATTAGCTTGGGTATCATCGGCCTCTGTCTTGCCGTTATGTACCTTGCACTTGAAGCTAGTGGTTCAAATGGTTCTTCAAATGATGGAGGATCAGGTGATCCCCTCGGTGAAATTCTGGAAGACTTTTAATTAGGAGGAAAGAAAATGGCTGATTCAAAAATTAAATTAACAAAAGCAGATCGTTTCAAAGCTTTCTTGCGCTCATACTTCCTTTTAGCTTCATTCAACTATGAACGTATGCAAAATGGTGGTGTGGCTTACACCCTTATTCCTGCAATCAAAAAACTTTATCAAACAAAAGAAGAACGTGTAGCTGCTCTTAAACGTCACTTGGAATTCTTCAATACACAACCTTTCATGGCTAACCCAATCTTTGGGGTTACACTTGCCTTGGAAGAAGAACGTGCCAACGGTGCTGACATCGATGATGCCGCTATCTCAGGGGTTAAGGTTGGTATGATGGGACCTCTTGCAGGTGCCGGTGACCCTCTCTTCTGGTTTACCCTTCGTCCAATCTTCCTTTCACTAGGGGCAGGTTTGGCTGTTTCAGGTAACGTCCTAGGCCCAATCGTCTTCTTCGTTCTCTGGAACGTCATGGTAGCTGCCGTTAAATGGTATACTCAAGAATTCGGTTACCGTGCTGGTACTGCGATCACAGACGACTTGTCAGGTAACCTTCTTCAACAAGTGACTCGTGGCGCATCAATGATGGGGATGTTCGTTATCGGTTCTCTTATCCAACGTTGGGTAAGCATTACCTTCACACCAGTTGTCTCTGTTGTTAAACAACAAGAAGGTGCTTATATCGATTGGGATAAACTTCCAAAAGGTATTGCCGGTGTTAAAGCAGCCTTCCTAGAACAAGCTGCTGGTAAATCACTCGAAGCCAACAAGGTGACAACATTGCAAGATAACTTGAACCAATTGATTCCTGGTCTTGCTGCCCTTGGTTTGACTTTCCTCTGCATGTACCTTCTTAAGAGAAAAGTTTCTCCAATTGTTATCATCTTGGGTATCTTTGTTCTAGCTATTGTACTCCACATTATTGGTCTACTCTAATCGGAGCAAGGTATGGTTAAATCGCTCAATACCGAAATGGCTCACACATCTAAGGGAACTTGGTTCCGTGAAGGGCCTATTTACGGAAATATCATGGTCGGAGATAAGGCCTTCGAATTTTACAATGATACGAAGTTGCAAGACTACGTTCAAATTCCTTGGGATGAAATCACTTATGTGATTGCCGATGTCTACTTCGGTGGTAAATTCATCCCACGCTTTGAAATCCGCACTAAGCAAAATGGACGTTTCCGTTTTGCCAGTCGAAAAAGCCGAATAACTTTGAAAGAAATTCAAAAAAGAATTCCTCGAGAAAGTTTAAGAAAAGCACCTAGCTTTATCGCTGTCTTCAAACAAGGCTTTAAAAATCTTTTCCGACTCATTGTCAAG
>JBKWCO010000231.1:0-2473 GCA_046975465.1 Streptococcus sp.
GATTATCGATTACGAAGCTAATACAGACAAACTTGTTCGTTTAGGCGATGTTGTCGATCAATTTAAAGGAAAAGCTGTCCCTGCTAAGGCAGAACCTGGCGAATTTGCTGTCATTAATCTATCGGATATGACACCCAACGGCATTGCCTACGATGACCTAAAGACGTTTTTTGAAGAACGCCGGAAATTATTACGTTTTCTTTTAGAAGACGGTGATGTCCTTATTGCTTCTAAGGGAACTGTTCAAAAAGTTGCTGTTTTCGAAGATCAGGGCAAGCGTGAAGTTGTTGCCTCATCAAATATCACAGTATTACGACCTAAGGAAAAACTTCGTGGTTTTTACATCAATTTTTCGAGACAGAGATTGGACGTACTTATTTAGATTATGCTGATAAGGAAAGGCTGTCCTCAATTTATCGACAGCTGACCTCTTGGACATCAAAATTCCTGAGATACCGATTGTTAAGCAAGATTACCAAATTGCGACCTATCTACGTGGGCGTGCCGATTTCCACCATCAGATGGTTCGTGCAGAGCAAGAGTGGGAAAATATCCAACACAATGTTACAGAAGCTCTATTTGGAAATTAACAAAAGCCAGCAAACTAGGATTTGTTGGTCTTTTTATTATTCTCGTGTATAATGGTAGTAGTAAATATGTTATTAGGAGGTCACTAGCAACCAACACTATAGATTTATCACAACCAGTCGCAACCATCATTAAAGAGCATCCAGAGGTTAAGGAGTTACTGATTGATCTCGGTTTCAAGCCTTGTCCAACCCTGCTATGCTAAATACTGTCGGTAAGGTAACCAGTCTAAAGCTGGCTCTAAGTTAGCTAATATTCCCCTAGATAAAATTAAAGAAAACCTTACTATTCAATGGATATGATGTCATCGGAGACGATATGGAAAACAATCGTATTCAAATACTCAAAGAAATTCTACTAGATTTGCACCATGGAGCCAGTCCTGAGAGTGTTCAAGAGCGCTTCAATCAACACTTCAAGGGCGTTTCTGCCGCTGAAATCTCTGTGATGGAACATGAACTGATGGCATCTGAAGAAGGAGTTACCTTTGAAGATGTCATGAGCCTCTGTAATGTACATGCTAACCTCTTTAAAGGAGCCATTGCAGATGTGGAGGTAGCAGACGCTGATCAAGAAGGCCACCCAGTTTATGTGTTTAAGCAAGAGAATTTAGCCTACGTTCAGCTATTCTCCGTATTCGACGTATCATAGAAAATATCAGTAAGCCTGAAAATGAAGAGTTTAAATCTGACCTAGTAAATGGGCTTAAGCATCAGATGTCATTAATTGGTCAATTCCATAATATTACACACGTAAAGAAAAGCTCTTCTTTCAATTATGGAGCGTTACGGTCATGACTCCCTCCAAAAGTGATGTGGGGTGTAGACGATGACATCCGAAACTTTTTAGAGTAGCAGAAGCTAAACTCAAAGCACTTCCAGAAGGTGCTTTAGAAGAGTTTTCAAAAGCTGAAGCCTTTCGGAAGAGTTTGAAACTATGATTTTCAAGGAAGAAACCATCTACTTATGATTCTGCTAGAAACCTTCACGCAGGATGATTGGCTTTCCATTGCTGAGAGAGCGATGCCTATGGCTATGCTATTATAAAGCCTACAGCTATCTGGAAGCCTAAGCGAGGCGTTTTGATGATACTGTACTAGAAAAGTCTAGTTCAAAAGCTGAGGAGAATATCGGCAATACTCGTGTCATAGATACCCCTGAAGGGCAATTCACTATCAGCTTCACACAAATAAAGGCTGAAACTGTCGTAGATAGAGAAACCACACAGCCTTTTGGCAATGGTTATCTATCTGTTGAACAGGCCAATCTCATCCTCAACCATCTTCCTTTGGAAATCACTTTCGTCAATAAAGACGATATTTTCCAGTACTATAATGATAATGTTCAGCCAATGAAATGGTCTTTAAACGAACACCTAATTGATTGGACGAAATGTTGAACTTTGTCATCCGCCAAAAGTCCTTGACAAGGTCAAGAAAATCTTTGACTTACTCAAGTGGTGAACATGATCAAGTACCAATGTGGTTCAAATCTGAACGTCTAGGAAAATTCGTCTACGTCACCTATGCCGCTGTACGAGACGATAAAGGAGACTTTCAAGGGCGTCCTAAGTATGTCCAAGATATCCAGCTTTCTTTGAACTAGAAAGCGATCTAAAAAGAGATATTGATTAAAAAGCTAGCAGTCTTGCGATTGCTTATGACTATAATCCGTAAGAGGTTAGAGACTTTGCTCTCTGCCTCTTTATGTTTCTACCTAGCTCTTTAGGATTGCTTTTGCTATAATTAAAAGTATGATTTCAGGAATTATTAATCTAAAAAAAGAGGCTGGGATGACCAGTCATGATGCTGTTTTTAAACTACGCAAAATATTACATGAGAAAAAAATTGGGCACGGCGGAACTCTTGATCCAGATGTTACTGGTG
>JBKWCO010000232.1:0-2462 GCA_046975465.1 Streptococcus sp.
AAGCAGCAGAGCGTTTTCCTTTGCCATAGCGAGAAGAATCTGAACGCTTGACCTTGATGTTTTTAGCACGTTTAGTCAAACCGTTAAGTGATTCTTTAAAGTTGCTGAAATTAAATTTAGCCATTATGTGTTACCACCTAATAATTTTTCAATGATTTCTAAGTAAGGAACTTGAGGATAAGCTGCTTCTGCAATTGCATAGCCTCTTTTTTTGATATAATCAAGAGGCATTGATTTCGTCCCCTTATCAATTTGATAAAAAGCGATTAAGTCTTTGGCAGGCAGAAGGTAGGTTTCCTTAAGCGTCGAGAAGTGAAGTAGCACGAAGCAGATCCCATCTTGACTGATGACCTGAGACATGTGCTCAATTTGATGCGCATGAAAGTTTTTCATAGGCATGGATGTCTTTTGTCGTGTCTCTTTGGCTTCAAAATCAATGTAGTATCCTTTGTAAACACCAGAGTAGTCGGTAGTAGAGGCTTGTCTAAAGTAAGCTTCCACAATCTTTGCTCGTGAGCGTTTGGGATAATCGACTTTGACAATTTGAACAGGAGTGGGTTTTTTATGAATAACGGCTAAACCACGCGACAAATAGTAATCATTAGTCGCGTTAATAGCAGATTCAAAGCTCATCCCCCGATTGGCAAAGTCAACTCTATTTGATTTTTTAGGACGTACTTGTGCTATCTTACGAGATATCTGATGGGGATAGTTTACCATTTCTTTCCCTTCTTCTTTATAAGATATGCATAAAGACTATTTTATTATACCATAAAATGAACGAGGAAAACAATAAATGACATCACTACTGGTAACTGGTTATAAGAGCTTTGAACTTGGTATTTTTAAAGATAATGATCCCAGGTAACCATTATCAAGAAAGCAATTAAACGTGATTTTAAGCGTTTCTTGGATGATGGTGTGAATTGGATGATTTTTACCGGCAACCTCGGTTTTGAATTTTGGGCACTAGAGGTGGCCAAAGAACTTCAGCAAGACTATCCTTTAAAGTTAGCGACACTCTTCCCTTTTGAAACGCACGGTCAGAATTGGAATGAAGCGAATCAGACAAAACTGGCAGCCTTTAAGCAGGTTGATTTTGTCAAGTATAGCTTTCCCGCTTACCAATCTCCAGCACAGTTTAAACAATTTAATCAGTTTCTCATTGACAATACAGATCAGGCTTATTTATTTTATGAACCTGAAAATGAAACAAATCTGAAATATTTTTACGGTATGATGATAGAAGAAAGGGATTATCCTGTATCTCGACTGACTTTTGATGACCTCAATGAAGTCATGTCGGAATAGGATATAATTGAATTTTAAACTTGCATTTTTATCCTTTTTTCTGTATCATAAAAACATTAGACAGTAAAGTATTAGTAAGTTAGATAAGACAAGTATTGAGAGTATCATGGCTAAAATTAATTTAACGCCCAAGAAAATCTACGAACAAGAATTTAAAACTAGTATGCGTGGGTACGATAAAAAAGAAGTTGATGAATTTCTAGATGATGTCATCAAAGACTATGGTGTTTATATTGCACTGGTTAAGGAATTGCAAGAAGAAAATGCAAAACTTAAGGCTAAAGCTTCATCAGCTCCTGCAAGTCGCCCAGCATACGCAAGTGCGACAAGTGAGCCATCACGTGCGAATGCCAATGTTGCTTCGGCTTCAAACTATGATATCTTAAAACGTATCAGTCGTTTGGAAAAAGAGGTCTTTGGAAAACAAATCGTCGAATAAAACTGGTTTGTGCAATTTTTGGATAATCGCATGGTTGCTAGTCTTCCATGAGGAAAGTCCATGCTAGCACTGGCTGTGATGCCAGTAGTGTTTGTGCTAGGTGAATTAATAAGCCTAGGGACTTGATTTTCAAGTTACGGCGAGTGAACTGGCTAAGTCTTCGGATAGGTTTTAGTAGCTCTGAAAGTGCCACAGTGACGGAGTTTTTAGGGAAACCTAAAAAGTGGAACGCGGTAAACCCCTCAAGCTAGCAACCCAAACTTTGGTAGGGGCATGGGATGGCTGGAAACGAACGGACCATCCTGACTGCTTTGCAGTAGACAGATGATTATCGAAGGAAGTGGTACCTAGTCACTTCTGGAACAAAACATGGCTTATAGAAAATTGCATATAGGTGAGGCTGGGACACATGTCTCAGCCTTCTTTTAGCAAGAATTCTCTCTTTTACAATTATATCTAAAGAAAAGAGTGGGAAAATAAACCGTCAGTTAAGAAAGTTTGTACTCGTAACAATGAGATAAAGGATGACAATGAAAGAAACATTTACATTAGTAGCAACTGCTGCAGCAGGTCTTGAAGCTGTGGTTGGACGTGAATTGCGTGAGTTAGGTTATGACACTCAGGTTGAAAATGGGAAGGTGCGTTTTCAAGGTGGTGTTCGTGCAATTGCTGAAACCAACCTTTGGTTGAGAGCAGCAGATCGTATCAAGAT
>JBKWCO010000233.1:0-2459 GCA_046975465.1 Streptococcus sp.
TTCTTCCCCTGTTTGAGTATTATAGAGTCGACCAGAATAGCTAGTGTATTGAGGAGTAACATATTGACCTGAGGTTCTAAATGCGACAATTTGCTTGTTATCAGGAGATAGGAGGTCTTGTCCCATCTGAATATAAGAGCTAGTGTCAACACCAAGAACGTGAAGGAGAGTTGGAAGGGCATCGACCTCACCACCAAAGGTGTTAGAGATACCGCCACCAGTATATCCTGGAATATGGATCATGTAAGGAACACGTTGAAGCATGGCTTTATCATAGTTTGACCAAGTTTCAGGGTTCTTACCGAGAAGTTCAGCAAGATTGCTGCTTCGTGTATCTGAAATACCATAGTGGTCACCGTACATGACAATAATCGAGTTGTCGTAAAGACCGGTTTCCTTAAGGTAATCAAAGAAGTCTTTGATTGCTGAGTCAAGATAGTTAGCTGTTGCAAAATATCCGTTGACTGTCTCATCTTTTGTTTCAGCGAGTGGGAAACCTTGTTCCTTTTCATCGCCTGACAACGAAGTGTATGGGTAATGGTTAGATACTGTAAGGTATTTAACGTAGAAAGGTTGTTGCATTTGTTCCAGATATTTGATGGAATCTGGGAACATGTACTTGTCATTTAGACCATACTGGAATGAGTTTTCATCAGTTTTTTCAGTGAAGGCTGATGAGTCAAAGAAGTAATTATACCCCCATTGTTTATAGGTGTTATTACGATTCCAGAAGGATCCAGTGTTTCCGTGGAAAACAGCTGATGTATAGCCACCTGTTTGAGCTAGGATAGATGGTGCAGCATAGGCTGTATTGGTACCACCATAGTTTACCATGTATGACCCTGTACTTAGTCCAAAGAGAGACGTTTCCATCAAGGTTTCAGCATCAGAAGTTTTCCCTGATTTAACTTGGTGGAAGAAGTTTGAAAAGGCTAGGGTTTCGTTTGAGTGGTAAATGGAATTGATGAATGGTGTAACCTCATAGTCTTGACCGTCTACTTTGAGCTTGTAATCAATGAGGAACTGTTGGAAGCTTTCCAGGTGAATAACGATGACGTTTCTTCCTTTAGCAATTCCATAATACTTAGGATCAGGTGCTGCATAGTGCTCTTTAACGTAAGCTTCAACCTTTTTCATATCCTCAGCTGTTGCAGATGAACGAGCCTGTGAGGCCTGATAAGTTAAGTTACCAGAATAGGCTGTGAAGAAGGGAATCCCCATAGCACGAACAATATAGTTATTTGAGAAACCACGTGTCAACAACTCGCCACGGTTAACTTCCGCTAAGAAGAGGTTAACTGAGAGAAGGAGTGTCGACAGTGCAGTGACGGCAAAACTAGCTCGTTTGTTAAATGGCTTGCTGTCCATCTTAAGCTTCTTCCTGAAACCAGCATAGATGAAGAAAGGTACATCAATCAGGTAGAAGAGATAGCTTGGCTCAAGAAGGTTCTTGGCGGAGTCTCCTAGTCCTGCTGCTGAACTAGAACTTGCTAGTATGGTATTTACCGTGATGAAGTCCGTAAACTCTCCAAAGTAGACCACATTGGCAATGAGCAGAAGGTTAAGGATGACATAAATAGCAATCGTGATGCTATAAAAGAATCGTCGTTTCTTGAAGTATAGTCCTAAACCTAGAAGCATTAATCCTAGTGGAATAGGGTTAATCAGCGAAAGCATAACCTGATATCTGCTTTCCAACTCAAGATTAATGTTGACGTAATAAGCGAATATGGTTTTTAGCCAGTAAAAGAAGAGTAACAAGAGGATAAATCCAAGTCTTGATGAAACTCCTTTCCAAAAGGCTTCATTAATTTTTTTCAAAGTAATACTTCCTTTGATTCTATATTATCTTAATCATTATACCAAATAAGATAATGACTCTCAAAAATTTACTGCCATTGAGTGTGATATTCCTTGACATATAATTGATAAAATCTAGTTACGAAACAGAAATTATAACATTTTTTTGATATAATAGTAACATGAGTATATTGACGGTAAGTCCCTTTGCGGAGAAAAAAATCAAACAAGGAAAACAGCTTCTTTTAGCAGAAGATTTTCCAAATATCACTGAAAATAATCAGTTGGTTTACCTTTATAGCCAGTCCAAAGATTTTTTAGGAACGGGCTATTTGTCAAGTCAAAATAAGGGGATAGGATGGTTTCTGTCCCCTAATAAAGAAAAATTGACAGTAACTTATTTTCAAGGACTTTTTGAAAGTGCTAAGGCCAAACGTCAATCCTATTATGATAATGAGTTGACGACAGCTTTTCGTCTTTTCAACCAAGATGGTGACGATTTTGGTGGTCTCACAATTGATTTATATGGGGATTATGCCCTCTTTTCATGGTACAATGCCTTTGTTTATTCCTTGAAGGATGTTATTGTAGAGGCTTTCCAAACAGTCTTTCCTGAGGTCTTGGGAGGCTATGAGAAAATCCGCTTCAAGGGTCTTGAT
>JBKWCO010000234.1:0-2433 GCA_046975465.1 Streptococcus sp.
CTTGAAAGAAGATTCTAAGACCAAGACTCAAATTTTAAAGAAAATCTTTGGAACAGGTATTTTTGATCGTTTTCAAAAGAGCTTGGAAGAGCGTCTTCGTCAGAGCAACAAGGATATGGAGAAGCGCCAAGCTCAGCTAGATGGCCATTTTACCAGTCAGGTTTGGTCTGAGGAAGAATTAGCTGTTTTGGCCCAAACACCAGCTTCTGAAAAATTGGCACGTCTTGAAGAACTTTTGGCACAACGTCAAGAAAATCTTGAAGAGCAGAAAAGCATTTTGAAGGATGTCCATGAGGATTTGGCTAAGCTGCAGAAGAGTTTGCAGAGTGCTCAAGATGTGGCAAAGATTTTTCAAGAATTGGAGCAAGCCAAGGAGCGTTACCGTCTGGAAATTGAGGAAGGTGCTCAGGAACAGGCAGAGGCGAAAGCGCATCTGGAGGAATTGCAGTTCGCCCAAGGGTTGCAGGAAACCATCAGCAGCTTGAAGCAGTATCAGAAGCAGTTGTTGCAATTAGAACAGGACCTTGGGATTGCTCAGGAAGCACTAAGTGCTCAGGAGCAGGCTTTTGAGGAAGTCAAGGCTCAAAAAGAGACGCTTGCAACTCAATCTGAGGATTTTCTTCAAAAAGAAGGGAAACTGGGTGCATGGAAAGAGGCTATTATCTATGCCCAGAGTCTTGCCCAAGAGCAGGAAAAAATCAAACGGTCAAGTGCTAAATATAAGCAGTTGGAGGAAAACTATCAGCAGGCTTCGAAAGAGATTGAGCTCCTTTCCCAGTCCTTGTCAGATTTGGAGGCTAATCGTCTTAGTTTAGAGAGTTTACATGAGGCTGAAAAACTCCTCCAGTCTGTGAGCTACAGTGTGGATAAGCAACTGGCTCAGGACCTGAAAGAAATAGAGAGCTTGAATCAGGAGTTGGCAAAGACGGAAAAACGTCATCAAACCTTATCTTTGGATAGTGACCAAGCTCAAGAAATCTTAAATGAATTGGAAGAGAAGTTAAGAACGACTTTGGCTTCCCGTCGTCAACTCATGATTGCTCAGTTGCAGGCAGAATTAGAGGATGGACAGCCCTGTATGGTCTGTGGTTCCTTGGATCATCCTAAGGTCGATGGGACACAGGCTGATGAAGCGGCCTTGAAGGATCTCATGGACCAGGTGGAGGAACTTCAAGCTCAAAAAGAAAAGCAAGTCGCTATCTTGTCAAATCGTCAGGCTACCTTTAGCGAGGTCGAATCTAAACGTCAAGATTTGCTTGACCAAGTGGCAAAGCTGAGCAAACACTGGAAGAGCATTCAAGAACTGAAGAACAAGTTGAAGGTCAATTTGAATTTGAGTTTGCTGAGAGCTATGAGTCAGTCATGGACAAACCTTGTTAAGACAAGTTAAGAAGCATTATCAAGAACTCCAAACACGCTATGATAAGGAAGAGGCAGACCGGTCCATTACAAGAGAGTTAGGCAAGCTCAGGGAAAATTGACAGATTTAGCTAAGAGCTATCAAGAGGCCAAGGCGGCTCTGACCAAGCTAGGAGCGCCTAGAGGACTTGCAGGAAGCTCATCCAGAGCTAGAGTCCGTAGAGGTTTATCAAGACCGTAATTGCCATGCCAAGCAGGATTTGGCTCTTATGAGAAGCAGGTCAAGGAGAATGGTGAAGCCTACAACCAACTTCATGCCGATATTAAGAAATCAAGGGGCAACTTGAGAGCATAGCCAAGTCTAAAGAAAAGACCAGCCAAGAAACGAAGCGTTTATCGGTTGAGTTGGACCAAAGTCTTAAGGCTGAAGGGGCCCTCACCAATGACCTAGAGCAAATCCAGCTTTGGCTGCTTGAGGTGAACAAGCAAGCTATTCCTAAGCTTCAGGCTCAATTGACAAGTTACCAAACCCTTAAACAAGAATTGCAGACCCAGATTAGTAAGAGCCAAGAGCTTCTGCAAAATCAAGAAAAACCAGATTTGGCTGCTTTAACCCAAGAGGTCCAAACCGGTCAGGAAAGTTACGATACACAATTGTCTCAGGTCTCTGTCCTGGAAAAGGGACTTAAGGATGCGACGGCTACCTACCAGGCAGCCAAAACTCTTCAAGACAGCAACCAAGAGGCCTTTAAGGCCCACCAAGAACTCAGTGATTTGGTGAAGGTGGTTAAGGGAGAAAATACTGCTCTGACTGGTCGTCTCAATCTTGAGGTCTACGTTATCCGTCAGTATTTCCAACAAATCTTGGACTATGCCAATGCTAACTACATCGGTCTCTTAACGGATAACCGCTATTCCTTTGTCTTGAGTGAGGAAGGTCGTAGGGCGCGTGATCACTTCGGTTTGGATATCAACGTCTATGACCAACTGACAGGTAGTGAACGCTCCGTTAAATCCTTGTCTGGTGGTGAAACCTTTATCGCTGCACTAGCTATTGCCCTATCCCTTTCAGAA
>JBKWCO010000235.1:0-2430 GCA_046975465.1 Streptococcus sp.
TATAAAAAGGTCCAGGGGAGATATAGGACGAAGGCCAAGAGGGAGTTCCCAGTAAAGCGAACATTCATGAGCAGGATTGAAATCCCATAATAGATGACGGGGATGATGAAAGCTAGGATCCAGGATAGGTGACTTTCTTTTTGAAAAAAGACCTTTTTGAAAAAATCTCCAAAGGATTTGATTTCACTCAATACAAGAGAAAAGATAGCCGCCATCATCAGGGGAATTAAGTTCATCAGGATAAACAGTAGTGAGGCCCCCATACTACTCCTATCTGGGAAAAACCAAAGGATAACTTGCCCTACTATAAATGTAGCAAGAAGCGCAGTCAGTGCATACCAGATAGCGACTGATTGTTTTGAAATAAATTTGCTCATTTTTCCTCCGTAACGGGATGGTAAAATTGACAGTATTCTTTTTTATGGAAGGTTGATTCGTAATTGTAGAAATAAACACATTGTCTTTAAAAATCTTATTTAATCTTGTGTTTGTTCATCTTTTCTTCAAAGATGTCTGTCATGATTTACGCAACTCTTCTCTCTCTTTTCAGGAAGTTCCCCTTGGCGCTTAGCCACTGCATAAAGTTCAGGATATTGCTTGGCTACACGCTCGACTGTCTTAGTCGTCGCATGCCCTCTGACAAAGAAAGGAATACGTTTAATCCATTCTTGCGGTACAAGTCAAGCAACTTCTTAGCCGCTTCCTTATCAGAAATCTCAGCTGTACTCAAGCCTTTCTCGATTTGCTTTTGTTCTTGTTCTGTAAAATCTTTTAATTCCATAACTTGCTCCTCTTTATCTTTATATAGTAAATTTTACACCCATGCATGAGAATATACAACTGATTGGGGATTGATAGCTGTGAACAATAATAGAATTAGGAAAATCATGATTTCTTTTTCCTAAAATACCGTACAAAAAGATCTGATGGATTTGCTTTCGTCTGTTCTAAATTATCACTATGGGCTAACTGATTTCCCATACTATTAAGAGCATCCATAACATTTAAAATAAGCTCTGTCGATATGTCTTCAGCAATAAGGCCCTCTGCTTTTCCGAGATGAATATAAGCACGATAGATGTCACGTTTTTTTGCAGTGATTGCTTTCGTTAGGAGACTTGAGAAAGCAGGATCTTTCACCGATTTTATCTTGAAAATAGTCCGAGATTTGCTGACTCATTTTCTCCTGACATAGGGCAAAAGCATGGTCTAATTTTGTTTTAAAATCCAGATTGCTGTTTAAAATATCCTCAGCTTGCTGGGTTATTTCTTCAAACAAGTCATTAACACAGAGAGCTACCAAATTATCTTTACTCCCGAAATAATTGTAGATAGAAACAGGAGATACTTCTGCTGCCTCTGCAATAGATTTTATACTTGTGTCTTTAAAACCTTTCTCTTTAAACAAACGCAAAGCTGCTTGAATAATCGCTTGCTTCTTTTTCTCAGTCGTCTTTTGATATTGATTCATGTGAATACCTCTATTATTACCAATTGTAGCATAAGTTTGAAATATATGATATATATTTCATTTTTCCTTGCTATTCTTACTAGCTTTCTCTACAATGAAGTTTGAATTTTAACTATAAATATTTCAAACTTTATTTTTAAAAACGGGAGGGAACATGCTCATTCAATATCTTACAAAGCAATCTAGAAAACCGAGTGGTTTTGTCGGGCGATTGATTACCAACATCTGGTCGTCCTATTTTAAGGAACTCAGCCTTTGGGCAATAAAACAAACCACTATCCCTTACAATAGTCGTATTTTAGAAGTCGGCTATGGCGGTATAGCACTATCAAAACCTTCTTGCTTTAGATAAAAATCTTGACATTCATGGTATTGATATTTCCGAAGAGTCTTATCATACTGCTAGACGAATTCATTCAGAGGCTATAGAAAATGGAAGTGTTAAGCTGAGGATTGGTAATGTAGCAAACCTTCCCTACCAAAATAGTGATTTTGATTTAGTCTTTGCTATTCAGACACATATTTTCTGGGACGATTTGAAGCAGAGTTTTCAGGAAATCTATAGAGTCATGTCCAATCCTTCCACTTTGATTATTGCTTCCGAGAAAGAAAAAATAAAATATCATATGACAGATTATGGAACAAGCCATGAATTGAAACAGTTGTTAGCAAGCATTGGCTTTTCAAAGATTGAAGAAAAGCAAAATTACAAATGGGTTGTGTATGTTGTCACTAAGAGTGATTAGGAAATTAAGCATAACAAAAAGTAGTGAAGTGATTCCATCGTCGGAACTTTCTTCACTACTTTTCTTATCTCTTTCCTACTCACCACTATCAGCAATTCAGAGTTGCCACTGCTCAATCAACCAATCCGAAAAAGCGTCATATCTTTCTTGGAGATGGTCATGATGTCCGTAGGGGTCAAATGCTGAATAAGTAGACACGCTCTGTTTTTTGAT
>JBKWCO010000236.1:0-2411 GCA_046975465.1 Streptococcus sp.
TTATCGAGGAGGGATGTGATGCTCATTGGTTCAAAAGCCTTTCGACACTTATGGAAGAACTGGCAAAGGGACTACCAACCATTGCAAGTGCTAAAGCTATTGCTAGCTTATATAGAGATGCCAGAGGACCTATCTGGGGAGATAAAGGAAACTCAGCGTTTATTATCCTATTTTGACCCTGACTTGGCGCCTCATGATGCTTTCTGGAAGGATGTTGCCAGGTTAGTAGATTTGGCTTTTCCTGAGGACAGCTTATCTAAAAAATTCTCTATTGAGCGACAAATCCATCAGTTACGTTACCTGATTTCTAGTCAACAGGCCCAGTATGTGAGGACACATTATAAAAAAACAGGTATGACAGACAAAGAAGCTTTAGCTGTCTATCTCAGATGGAAACCATTCACCATGTTTGATCAGGGGCGTTTGCACCAAAAGATTTCTATCTGTGATGGCAAGGGGATTTATCCAGATGGGATTCCTAGTGTTAATCTCAAGATTCTCCTCTATAATCGTGTAGAGTTTATTCTGGATAGTCAGGGAAATTTCCTCAATGAGGTCGATGCGGAGCAGGTGACTGAGAGTGGGGTGGTTAATGGTGCTAGTTTCAACTATGGTAATTTCAAGCGCCACTGGCAACTGGATGTGGAGCCGGTCCAACCACATGACCCTGATTTTCGTAATCGGATGACCAGAGGCTTTCGTTCACCCAACAAATTGAAAAAACGTTGGGGACAGCAAGTACCTGAACAGTTTGATAAATCTTTCTACAATCCAAAAGGCATCTATGCCCAGTCTCATAGATCTTTGGCAAATGATGTCAAACGCCAAGCTAGACTTTTTCTTGCTCTGGTTTATGGCTTTAAACCGGTTCAGAAAAAGCAAACAAAGGAGGTTCATATGTCTAAACAACCACAAAACAATAAAGGAACAGCAGTTCTAGGCTCACTAGTCTTTATGGCCTTATACGCCCTAGGTATTTGGCACAATGCTGTCCGAGGAAATATTCCTTTTCTTATTCTTTGGAGTGTTTTACTCCTAGTTAACGTCAGCTATTTAATTCTCCGCTTGAGAAAATAAAAAAAGAAAGTGATATGGACCTAAATGGTAAGAAATTTAGGTCTGTATCACTTTTTGTATATTCAATTATAGCTTACCACTTGCTTTCTTCTGGGATAATAATCCAGCAAATGATGTAGAAAAGAAAACCTGTTCCAAATAAGAAGATCGCTGCAGCCCAAATAAGGCGAACAATGACAGGGTCAATGTCAAGATATTTAGCGATACCAGAACAAACACCGGCAATAATTTTGTTGTTTGGATCTCTTCTGAGTTCTTTTTTCATATGATTTACCTCCGTACTTCCTTATTATACCATAACACCTTGATGTCTTTGGCTTTAAGGAAGCATAAAGTAGACAATCCCCATATATTGAAGAGCCGAAGCCAACATGATGAAGAGGTGCCAAATCATGTGGAAGTATGGTTTTTTCTTAGCATAGAAAGCTGCACCAACCGTGTATGACAATCCTCCAGCAAGCATGAGTCCCCAAAAGGCAGGTCCTGTCTTAGTGACGATAGCTGGAATAATGAAGATAACCAACCATCCCATCATCAGATAGAGGAAGAGGGAGAATTTTTCATTGATTTTTTTAGCAAAGATTTTGTAGAGAATACCAAAAATTGTTGTTCCCCATTGGAGGACGATGATGCTGTAGCCTAGCCATCCGCCAACCAGTGAGAGGGCAACAGGGGTGTAGCTTCCAGCAATGGCGATATAAATCATGCTGTGGTCAATAATTCTTAGAACCATCTTGTGGGGTGAGTTATAATCCATGGCATGGTAGATGGCTGAGCTCAAAAACATGAGGAAGAGGCTGATGACGAAAACAGACATTCCTACAGCAGCAGTCATGCCATAACCGTTGTTGGCATGGACGGCAGTGATTGGCAATAGGACCAGCATGGCTATAGCTCCGACAGCATGAGTCACGCTATTAGCCACTTCTTCACCAAAACTAAGTTTTTACTGAGTTTGAGGTTGGGAGAAACATTAAATGTAGCAGTATTAGACATTGTTTCCTCCTTCAAGGTCGTTCAAAAGTTGATGGGTAGCTCGGTAGCATTGAAGCGTCTGACAGGCTGAGAGTATGACTTGCGGAGCCTCTTGGGGAAACTGACCATTCATACAGGCTACAAAGTCATTGTAGTAACTCTTTTGACTTTCAGCATCTGTTCGTAGGATTTCCAAGGTTTTAGCAATCTCAGAAATCTCAAAGACGGTCTTCAGACTAGTGATGACAATAAGTCTGGCTACCTGAGCAGCATTATATTTTTTCTTGATGGGTTTTGCGATATGGCCATGTTTGACATAATTATTGACCATAGAGGCGGTTAGCCCCTTGTCGTTTGGC
>JBKWCO010000237.1:0-2402 GCA_046975465.1 Streptococcus sp.
AGACTACTACTACCATAAGCGTCTCCTCTTGGAAAACAGTCGAGTTGTTATCGTCAATAGCGGTATGGATCACTTGCTTTTGTCGCTGAGGAAGTTGCGGATAAAGAGCATGACTTCTATGGTAAAAACTCCGACAATGCTGTTAAACATGGCTCAGGCTTTAGCTTTAAGGCAAGTGGAAAATTAGCCGGCGACTATGATATCCAACTTATCGGTGATTTTAACCAGGACAATGCTATGGCTGCAGGTCTAGCCTGCCTACGTCTTGGAGCTAGCCTTCAAGACATCAAGAAGGGATTCGCTCAACCTCTGTTCCAGGGCGTATGGAAGTTCTTACACAAACTAAAGGAGCCAAGGTTTTTGTGGACTATGCTCACAATGGAGATAGCCTAGATAAGCTCTTACAAGTCGTAACTAGCCATCAAGATGGCCATATTAGCCTAATTCTAGGGGCTCCTGGAAATAAGGGTGAAAGTCGTCGTAAAGACTTTGGACATGTCCTCAATACCTACCCTGATGTTGATGTCATCCTAACAGCTGATGATCCTAACAAGGAAGATCCTCTTGCTATCTGTCAGGAAATTGCTAGCCACATCAGTCGCGAGGTTCGTATCATTGTCGATCGAGAGGAAGCAATCAAAACAGCAATGTCTGAGACTACAGACTCTAAAGACGCTGTAGTTATTGCCGGTAAAGGTGCCGATGCCTTCCAGATCGTAAATGGTAAACGCGATAACTATGCTGGCGATATTGGAAGTCGCTAAAAAATATTTGTTAAACTAAAAAAAAGTCAATTGAGGTAATGAATTTAACCTCAATTGACTTTTTCTAATAAGGAACTAGTCTTTACCTAGTGTTTTTCTTAAAAATATCATAGAAAGGATTTAGGGTTTTATCAAAAGAGCCAACAAGAGTCTCTAATTGCCCACCAAACTGACGCTTGAAGTTAAAATTCCCTTTTCCAGCACTTGCCGCTTCAGTTTCGATTGTCCCATAAAAAATTAAACCGCTCTTTTCCCTCACACTTAGCATATTGTAGCATTTCCCAATGAAGAAGGACTGCTCCACCAAAATTAAGGTAGGCTTCATCATTCCCACCGTAAAAGCTGACAATTTCTGAACCATAATCCATAAAAAGATAGGCCGAAAGAGGTAATTTGTCACCAGTGACTTGGTAGGTCTTAAATTGCTCTAAACGCATTATAGTAACTTCTAAGCTGATCTTCGGCATCCGCAATCTGACCCTTGGTTCGTTTTTCTGTGGGCCATCTTTTAAAGCCTGAATCTTAGCTTCAAAAGATTTAATATTCTCATCAAGATAAGCAAATAAGCTGGACAATCCAAATAAGCCAACATAAACTTTGCAGATTCTCCAAAGTTCCTCTTCAAATCTTGGAAATAGGTCAATGGATGAACTGAAAATCCTTTTCTCTCTGCCGTCCGAACTAGGATGTCATAAAACTGATTGAGATTGTCCTCACGTAGTTCTTCAACTTTGACATGCAAAGCAGTGAATTTTTTTAAATCTCGCTTCAAAGATGGTGAAAAAGCTGCGAGCATCTCATCAGAAGTCGTAAAGGTATCAATTGGTTTTACAAACATCTGATTAACAACTAGAGCCTGTTCTGGATCTAAATACTGCTCAAAACCTAATTTTTCAAATACCTTGGAGACCTCATCAGCCTTTTCTTCTTCAATGATTTCAAGTTCTTCATTCCTAATAAGATCGGTAAGATAGGGATGGATAGAAAGTGATGCAATATTTTCTTTTTTAAGTAGAGTATCAAGGCCTCTAGAAGGTCTGTCAAATCAGCTATAGAATTGTAATCTAGCAAGGGTCCATGAAACAAGAGAGCTTTTCTAAAGATACGAAAGCTTCTTCTATAGACAACGATGGCTTGACCTATCCGCAGGCCATCCCTTTCAAAAACCAGAGCCTCTACTTCTCCGATATGATTACGGCTTAGCTGAAGCTTAGCCATCTCAGCTGACTGTAAAAAGTTGGCATCTTTATAGTTTGTCTGTGTTTTTTGATAGTCATCAAAACTCACATGTTTAACCATAATAGACATACTTATCATTCCTTCCATTTCATCCTATATCCCACATTCCCCATAAAAATAAATGATTGGCAAAGTTTTCCTAACCAAGAGGGGTATTAAGTATTCATGGATATTACTCACAGATGATGAGGAAAATTTGTTAAATGATTAAATTTACAAACACTATTATATACAAATCTATCATTTTTGTTAAGAGGTTTTTAGTTAATTTTCTGAAATTTAAAAGAAAAAAATAATTACTAACGTCTCTCCATCAAAAAAGCTCTCCTTTTAAACTTAGAGAGCTAACCTATCATATAAAGTTACCTATAACGTCTCAATTGAGGTGGTTCATAAGAC
>JBKWCO010000238.1:0-2393 GCA_046975465.1 Streptococcus sp.
CAGTAAGGGTGATACTGGCAACCGTACCAGCCACGCCAACTCTGACTATCGTTTGCTTAACCGCACACCGACTAACCAAACGGGTACACGTAAGTACTTCAAGGACAATTCTATCGGTGGTCTCGAGTTCTTGCTTGCCAACGATATTGATAACTCAAATCCAGCAGTTCAGGCAGAACAACTTAACTGGCTCCACTTTATGATGAATATCGGAAGTATCATGGCCAATGACCCAACAGCCAACTTTGACGGTTTGCGTGTCGATGCCTTGGACAATGTGGATGCCGACCTGCTCCAAATCGCATCAGACTACTTTAAAGCAGCCTATGGTGTTGACAAGTCTGAAGCCAATGCCATTAAACACTTGTCATATTTGGAAGCTTGGTCTGCCAACGATCCTTACTACAACAAGGACACTAAGGGGGCACAACTTCCGATTGACAATGCCCTTCGTAATGCCCTTACCAACCTCTTGATGCGTGATAAAAATACACGTATGCAGCTTGGGGACATGACTGCCTTCATCAATAGTAGTTTAAACCCACGTGGTGCCAATGATAAAAACGGTGAGCGTATGGCTAACTATATTTTCACCCGTGCCCACGATACAGAAGCTCAAACGATTATTCAACGTATCATCCGTGATCGTATTAACCCAAATTTGTTTGGTTATAATTTCACTCGTGATGAAATCAAGAAAGCCTTCGAGATTTACAATCAGGATATCAATACAGCTCACAAGACTTATGCGTCATACAACTTGCCATCTGTCTATGCTCTCATGTTGACCAACAAGGACTCTGTAACACGTGTTTATTACGGAGACCTCTACCGTGAAAATGGTCACTACATGGCTAAGAAGACACCGTACTTTGATGCTATCGACACCCTCTTGCGTGCTCGTATCAAGTATGTAGCTGGTGGTCAAGACATGGAAGTTAAGAAAGTCGGAAATGACGGACTCTTGACATCTGTTCGTTATGGTAAAGGTGCCAATAACAGCACTGATTGGGGAACTACTGAAACCCGTACGCAAGGGATGGGTGTCATCATGACCAACAACTATGATTTCCGATTGGGTAGTAATGAAACTGTAACGATGAATATGGGTAGAGCCCACCGTAATCAACTTTACCGTCCATTGCTTTTGACGACTAAGGATGGTATAGCAACCTACCTCAACGATTCTGATGTGCCTAAAAACCTTCTTAAACGTACCGACTGGAATGGGAACTTGACCTTCAATGCCAATGATATTTTGGTGTGGAAAATGTGCAAGTATCAGGTTACCTCGGTGTCTGGGTACCAGTCGGGGCTAAGGCTAACCAAGACGCACGTACACAGCCAAGTAACCGTGCCAATAGCGATGGTCAAGTTTACAAGTCTTCAGCAGCCCTTGATTCGCAAGTCATGTATGAAGCCTTCTCAAACTTCCAAGCTTTTGCGGACGATCAGCCAGAACTCTACATGAATCGTGTCTTGGCTAAGCACACTGACTTGCTCAAAGCTTGGGGTGTTACGTCTGTTGGACTCCACCACAGTACGTTTCAAGTAAAGATGGTACCTTCCTTGATTCAACAATTGACAATGGTTATGCCTTTGATGACCGTTATGATATGGCCTTGAGTCAAAATAATAAATACGGCTCACTTGAAGACCTCCTCAACGTCCTTCGTGCCCTCCACAAAGATGGTATCCAAGCCATTGCTGACTGGGTGCCAGACCAAATTTATAACCTTCCAGGTAAGGAAGTGGTGAATGCCACACGTGTTAACGGCTACGGTTATCATCAAGCGGGTTACCAGATTGTGGACCAAGCCTATGTGGCAAATACCCGTACAGATGGCTCAGACTATCAAGGCAAGTACGGTGGTGCCTTCCTTGATGAGCTTAAAGCTAAGTACCCATCTATTTTCAACCGTGTGCAAATTTCAAATGGTAAACAGTTGCCTACGAATGAAAAGATTACCAAATGGTCTGCTAAGTACTTCAATGGAACTAACATCCTTGGACGAGGCATCAACTATGTCCTTCGTGATGATAAGACCAACCAGTACTTTAATACTTCAGCCAACGGCCAACTCTTGCCAACACCACTTCGTGACACTGGTGCCATCACAAGCACTCAAGTCTTCCAACGTCGTGGACAAGACGTTTACTTCCTTCGTGATAACCAAACCGTTAAGAATGAATTTGTTCAAGACGGAAACGGTAACTGGTATTACTTCGGTGGTGACGGTAAGATGACCAAGGGTGCCCAAAACATCAATAACAAGGATTACTATTTCTTTGACAATGGTATCCAATTGCGTAACGCTCTTCGTCGTGCTAGCAACGGCTATACCTACTATTACGGTTTAGACGGTGCCATGGTTAAGAATGCCTTCGTTGAT
>JBKWCO010000239.1:0-2383 GCA_046975465.1 Streptococcus sp.
TCACTGTCCAAATAATCCGTATAAAAGCCTAGATGACCCGTGTGAATCCCTACAAAACGCACACGCGCAAGCTCTTTTTCATACATATGAAAGGCCGATAGCAACATGCCATCACCACCAATTGAGATGACCACATCTGGATTTTTCTTGGTCAAATAAAAATCTGGATCATCTCGAAAGGCATTAAAAAGTTTTGAGGCCACACGCCTACTTTGGGGTTTGCCATTGGCAATAATAGCTACCTTCATCTCATACGAAGAGGTCTTCATCTGTGTCATCACTATTTCCTACACTATCCTTCAAAGTTCTATTAATTGGATCAAAGAGCAACTGGGCTTCTCTAATATCATCACGTATCTTCCGCATTTCTTCGTCAAGCTCATAAGCCATGCGGGCCGTAGTTTCCAAGCGAAGTTTAATCTCCTCAGGAAAATTCCCCTGATACTTGTAATTAAGGGAATGTTCAATGGTGGCCCAAAAGTTCATGGCCAAAGTCCTAATCTGAATCTCTGCAAGAATCTCCTTACGACCATCAATGGTATCAACGGGATAAGAGATAATAACATGATAAGAGCGATAACCCGAATGTTTACGGTTTCTGATGTAGTCACGCTCTGAAACAATGGTCATATCACTACGATGACGAAGCAAAGCCAAAACCTCATCCACATCATCGACAAATTGGACCATAATACGCAGTCCAGCAATATCTTGCATTTCCTTGGCCAAATTCTCAACAGACAGGCCACGTAGGGCAATTTTTCCTCAATGGAAGCCACTGACTTCACACGGCCCGTCACAAATTCAATGGGCGAGTGACGATTTTTCTTACGAAATTGTTTACGAATGCCTCGGAGCTTAATTTTGAGCTCACCTACGGCCTGAATATAGGGGTCTAGAAATTCTTCCCAATCCATGGTCAAGATAGGACTCCTCCTTGTCAAAAGCTTTAGTTTTTTATAAAATAAATACAATCTGTTATATTATACCACATTTGAAAGCACAAGGGAGGACACACATGAACCATTTAGAGATAGAGTACAAGACTCTACTCACCAAAGACGAGTACAATCGTTTAGCGATGCTTTTCTCCCATGTGACACCTGTTACGCAAACCAACTACTACATCGACACTCCTCAGAGTGACATGAGAAATAAAAAACTCTCCTTGCGTATCAGGACGCTTCCCACTCATGGTGAGCTGACCTTGAAGATCCCTGAAAAAGTCGGGAACATGGAGTACAACGTTACCATGGATTGTTCGGATGCTAAGGCTTTGACTAAGTCGTTGGACTTTCCTGATTGTCAGATCAAATCCATTCTTCTGGAGCGTGGGGTTAAGTTAGAGGACTTGACCATTCTCGGAGCATTTAACCACAACTCGTCGTGAATACCAGACCAACATTGGGCTTATGGCCTTGATGTCAATGTTTACGCTGACAAGAAAGACTATGAACTGGGTTGAAGTTTGGATGCCGAAAAGAAGGCAAAGATGACTTTGATGCCTTTCTTAAAGAAAATAACATTAACTTTAAATATGCCAAGAGTAAGGTAGCACGCTTTGTAGCTACTCTCAAGCGCGACAAAGACTAATTAACAATAGCATAAAATCTGCTCATTAGTTACGATGTAAGTCTATAAAAAATTCATTTCATTTCTGAGACAAGGTTGTGCCTTGTCTTTTGATAACAAAGAAGTATCCAGAAATACCATTACTGTTTGGTCTAAAAACGCATACAAAGGAATTTTATCTAGCAAAGGTTCGGTATTTTTCACTAATATCATACTTTGATGGCTGAAATTTCTGCTTCTTTTTGCTAAAATAGAACTATCTGTAGTTTTATTACAATAGCCCTAACTGGGCTTAGCATCTTATTTTTTTAAAGGAGTCACCATCGTCATGGTACATCAAAAAGCAAACCCACAATTGAAATTGTTCTCGCTCAGCTCAAACCCAGAAATTGCTGAAAAAATTGCTGAGGCTACTGGATTGCCACTTGGTAAAGTATCTTCACGTCAATTTTCTGACGGTGAAATCATGATCAACATTGAAGAGTCTGTTCGTGGGGACGATATTTATATCATCCAATCTACAAGCAACCCTGTTAACGACCACCTTTGGGAATTGCTCATCATGATTGATGCCTGCAAACGTGCCAGTGCTAACTCTGTTAACGTGGTTATGCCTTACTTTGGTTATGCACGTCAAGACCGTATCGCTGCGTCACGTGAACCAATCACTGCTAAATTGATTGCCAATATGCTGGTTAAAGCTGGTGTCAATCGTCTCTTGACACTTGACCTTCACGCTGTCCAAGTTCAAGGTTTCTTCGACATCCCAGTAGATAACCTCTTCACAATGCCATTGTTTGCTGAATACTAC
>JBKWCO010000240.1:0-2364 GCA_046975465.1 Streptococcus sp.
GTTCTAAATACAGCCGTACATCTGGTCAGGTGACACTTGTAGCAAACAATCCAAAATTGACTTTGGATCAGTCAGCTAAACTTAATGTTGAAATGGGTAAAATCCATGCCAACCAAAAATACCGTGCTTTGATTGTTGGTACAGCTGATGGTATCAAGAACTTTACATCTGATGCAGATGCAATCGCAGCAGGTTACGTTAAAGAAACAGACAGCAGCGGTGTCTTGACTTTCGGTGCTAATGACATCAAGGGTTATGAAACATTTGATATGTCTGGTTTCGTAGCAGTTTGGGTTCCAGTTGGAGCTTCAGATGATCAAGATATTCGAGTAGCACCTTCAACAGAAGCTAAAAAAGCTGGAGAGTTGACTCTTAAAGCGACTGAAGCTTATGATTCACAATTGATCTACGAAGGTTTCTCTAACTTCCAAACTATTCCAGATGGTTCAGATCCTTCAGTTTATACTAACCGTAAGATTGCTGAAAATGTTGATTTGTTCAAATCATGGGGCGTAACATCATTTGAAATGGCACCTCAATTTGTTTCTGCTGACGATGGTACCTTCCTTGACTCAGTTATCCAAAATGGTTATGCTTTTGCAGACCGTTACGATCTTGCTATGAGTAAGAACAATAAATACGGTTCTAAAGAAGATTTACGTGATGCTCTTAAAGCACTTCACAAGGCTGGTATCCAAGCAATCGCTGACTGGGTTCCAGACCAAATTTACCAATTGCCAGGTAAAGAAGTTGTAACAGCAACTCGTACTGATGGTGCCGGCCGTAAAATTGCAGACGCTATCATCGATCATTCACTTTATGTGGCTAACACTAAGTCATCAGGCAAAGATTACCAAGCTCAATACGGTGGTGAATTCTTGGCTGAGCTTAAAGCTAAGTACCCTGAAATGTTCAAGGTAAACATCATCTCAACTGGTAAACCAATTGATGATTCTGTTAAATTGAAACAATGGAAGGCTGAATACTTCAACGGAACAAACGTTCTTGAACGTGGTGTTGGCTATGTACTTAGCGATGAAGCAACTGGTAAATACTTCACAGTCACTAAAGATGGTAACTTCATTCCTCTTCAATTGACAGGTAAAGAAAAGGTTGTTACTGGATTCTCAAGTGATGGTAAGGGAATCACTTACTTCGGTACAAGTGGTACTCAAGCTAAATCTGCCTTTGTAACCTTCAATGGTAACACCTATTACTTCGATGCTCGTGGTCACATGATTACAAACGGTGAATACTCACCAAATGGTAAAGACGTTTATCGTTTCTTGCCAAACGGTATCATGTTGAGTAATGCCTACTATGTTGATGCTAATGGTAATACCTACCTTTACAACACTAAGGGTCAAATGTATAAGGGCGGTTACACTAAATTTGATGTTACTGAAACTAAAGACGGTAAAGAGTCTAAGGTTGTGAAATTCCGTTACTTCACTAATGAAGGTGTCATGGCCAAAGGTGTTACGGTTATTGATGGCTTCACACAATACTTTGGAGAAGACGGTTTCCAAGCTAAAGATAAATTAGTAACCTTTAAAGGTAAAACTTATTACTTTGACGCACACACTGGTAATGCTATCAAGAACACTTGGAGAAACATTGAAGGTAAATGGTATCACTTTGATGAAAATGGTGTTGCCGCTACAGGTGCTCAAGTTATCAATGGTCAAAAACTTTACTTTAATGAAGATGGAAGTCAAGTTAAAGGTGGCGTTGTTAAGAATGCAGATGGTACTTATAGTAATACAAAGAAGGTTCTGGAGAATTAGTTACTAACGAATTCTTCACAACTGATGGCAATGTTTGGTACTATGCAGGCGCTAATGGTAAGACTGTTACAGGTGCACAAGTCATCAATGGCCAACACCTCTACTTTAATGCAGACGGAAGCCAAGTTAAGGGTGGTGTTGTTAAGAATGCAGATGGTACTTATAGTAAGTATAATGCTTCAACAGGTGAACGCTTGACTAATGAGTTTTTCACAACAGGCGACAACAACTGGTACTACATTGGTGCTAATGGTAAGTCAGTGACTGGTGAAGTTAAAATTGGTGACGATACTTATTTCTTCGCTAAGGATGGTAAACAAGTAAAAGGACAAACGGTAACTGCTGGCAATGGTCGTATTAGCTATTACTATGGTGATAGTGGTAAGAAAGCCATCAGCACATGGATAGAAATCCAACCAGGAATCTACGTTTACTTTGATAAGACTGGTATTGCTTACCCACCTAGAGTGTTAAACTAATAGATTGAAAAGGAGAACTTCGGTTCTCTTTTTCTACCATTTGCCAAGTCTATCAAGGCTTTAAGTAAAGATAAATTGCATGAATGAGTGCAACATTT
>JBKWCO010000241.1:0-2352 GCA_046975465.1 Streptococcus sp.
ATTTAATACCTAGGATAGCTGAGTTTTCTACTAGGACTGCACCGCCTTCTGTTGAGATGGCTCCATTACTTGTGACATTGAAGCTATAGCCTTTGTTAGTAATGGCTTTAGCGACTGATGATGGAATTAAAGTAGAGGCTTTGTAGGCATTTTGTGAATCCATCACGATATTATAGACGTGTGCATTACCACCACGAAGTCTAGGTAATCGATCCTGTGAATCTAAGTAGTAGTTGTGGTGCATTGTAATCTCTAAGTCCTTGTTATCATTAGCCATTTCTGTAGCTCCAATCAAATGGGTTTTCTTTTGAGGTGCGGCAACGGCCATTATGGTTTCTTGACTTAGGTTTTGGGAGCGTAGGAATTGATACATTGGATAGGCTGATTGATTAGCTTCCATTGCTTCAAACATTGCTTCATAGAATTCACCTCCACCAGGTAGGAATTTCGAGTATGAAATAGTTAGTCCTGTTGTTCCTTTTTTAGAGTCAACGACACCATCGTATGCTTTACCAAATGTACAGTGATCAATCCAGATGTTACTTGATTGTTCTAGTGTGATGTAATCCCAATCATTTTTATCATATTTTCCTTTTGTTGATTCGTCCCATTCCCAGAGTTCATCGAATTCAATGTTTCGAATGACGATGTTATTTGAACGTTTGAAGATTAAAGCTCCATGAGTGAGTTTGGCCCCGTTTTTAGAGAAGATTGTCAGACCATCAAATCCATCAATCATAATCTTACTGACACCTGTTTCTTTTAAAATAGGGTGAGTTAAGGCAGTGTTATGAGAGGTAAATGGTGCGACTTGAGCACTTGGTCCAATAACATTCCACCCCAGGTCAATATCATTCATAATTTCAATGACTTTGGTTGAAGCCTTTTTAGTAAGAGCTTCTCCTAATTCCTTAGCGTTTGTAACTTTGATGTAGTAAGGGCTAGTTTCATCTAATTCACCTCCACCAGTTACACCCTCAGCAAATCCCGCTACTGAATACTTTGATTGACCGGCTTCAGGTTTTATTTCCGGAGTCGGATCTTTAGTAGGTTCAGGTTCTGGCGTTGGTTATGGCATTGGACAAGGATCAGGATTTGGTGTTGAATCTGGTGTTACTGTGTTATCAACATCAGTTACTAAAATATTGTCATAGTTGACTTGAACTTTGCTTGCGACTAGTCCTACAGCACCAGCTGTTAAAGAATCATCAGTTGCTTCTATCATCAGTTTCCCATTTAAATATACTTTTAAGATAGAACCTTGCATTTCGAGTGTTACGTTATACCAAGTATTTTGTTGAATTTCTGTACTTACCTGGGCAATTACCGAAGAAGCCCCATTTACTTTCTTACGTAGTTCTAATCCATTTTTGCTGCTTAGACTTACCCCATAGAAGTTATTCCCGTCTGTGTATCGGCCACATAAAAAAGCACGATTAGATCCATTGAAGTCAAGAACTTTCATATCTGCTGAAATACTGTAGTCAGTCCATGATAAATCGCCACGCATGATACGACCTTCGCTATTAGTAGAGGTATGTCCAATTGTATTGGTTTCATCTAAAATAATATTAAAGCTCCCTCTTTGGATTTCCCACTGGTCGTAGTTTGATTCAAAATCTTCTGAAAAGTATATGTTTGATGCTAAAACATCACTTTTTTGTGTCAGTAGTAAACTAGCTGTCATAAAAGCGAAGCTATAATAAGATAAATGTTTTTTTGTAAGCTTCAAGGTCATTCCTCCTGGTTTTTAATATGTATCATCATAAGGGAAATGACTGAGATAAAAAAGTGAAAAGAATGTCATGGCATCAAAAAAGCCTCTAGTCTGAGGCTCCTTAATTAAAAATATTTTCCGCTAAATTTTTCTTTTACTGCATCTAAGACTGGTTTAAAATCTTCTTCGTTTTCCGAGAATAATTTAATGAGTTTTTCTTTAGCTTCAATGTATTCAGGGTCGGTTTCGCTATGATTTACAATAGGATTAAATAACTTGTGGTATTTAATAAATAATACAGGGTTTTTTTTAGCAAAAGCTTCAACTTCATCAATATGACGTTCTGGCTTTGTTGCGTTTTTAATCCATTTAAAGACGTAATCGTATTTATTAGTCATTTGAAATCATCCTTTCAGATTAGGTGTTCATTATAGTTTTGCTTAAAGTACTAGGATTTATAACTAGGTCACGTTAAAATAAAAGTAGGTTATGTGAGAGGATTAAGGAGTTGTTTAGGATGTGTGATAAATTTAAGGATTTAAAAATTGATTGTAAAAATTGTTTCGGTCTTTGTTGTGTGGCACTTTATTTTTCGAAGTTTGAGGGTTTTCCAAGTGATAAGGTTGCAGGGAAGC
>JBKWCO010000242.1:0-2341 GCA_046975465.1 Streptococcus sp.
GATATGGTCTGCTCCAATAGTTTGGATAAAGCCTGATTTTTCAAGAACTCTGTAGGGTTAAGCATTAACGTGAGAAAGAAGCAAGGTCATACCACGTTTTTGGCAGATGGCCAGGGTTTCTTCAAGGGCATCTAGGCCTGAGATATCCATGGCTGGAACGTTTCGCATGCGTAGGATGAGAACATTCTTAGTTTCATCATTGATCACATTCAAGAAGTTATTGGCTGCACCAAAGAAGAGGGCACCAAAGACTTCATAGACGACAGTGTTTTTTGGGACTTGTTTTAAGTCGCTATCCTCGGACAAAACTGGATCGTCCAGATTTTCCTTGTCCACCCACTGACGGATTTGAGCCACGTCGGACATGCGTTTGAGAAAGAGGAAGGCTGCTAGGACCATACCAAATTCGATGGCAACCACTAGGTCAAAGAAAACGGTTAAGATAAAGGTCACTAGCAGGACAGCCACATCACTCTTAGGGGCACGTTTGATCATACGACCAACTGTACGCCAACCGCTCATGTTATACCCGACAATCATAAGGATTGAGGCTAGACAGGTCATAGGAATCAATGAGGCGTAAGGCATGAGGAAGAGTAAAATCAGAAGCAAGGTGAAGGCATGAACCATACCTGCTACTGGTGTTCGTCCACCATTTTTGACGTTGGCTGCGGTACGGGCAATAGCACCCGTTGCCGGAATCCCACCAAAGAGGGCTGACATGATATTCCCAACACCTTGGCCGACCAATTCTGCATTAGAGCGGTGATTACCACCAATCATGCCATCTGAAACCACACAAGAAAGGAGCGATTCAATAGCTGCTAGTATGGCAATGGTGAAGGCTGGCGAAATCATTTGACGAATCAAAGAAAATGATAGGTCAGGAACCGTGAAACTTGGAAGTCCCGCCTTGATGGTGTATAGGTCACCAATGGTTTTGACTGGAGATGACCAAAAGCTACGATGGCTGTGGTCACAAAATTGCAACCAAAGACCCGGAATTTTCTGAGAAAGGCGTGGCCAAAGATTTGAATGACAGGGCCAAGATACCAATTGCAAGGTCCCAGCTAATACTTGAAGATGCTTCCCATAAGCAAAGTTTTCAAAACTCAGCTGGCACGGACTTCATCTCGAGCCAGAAATCTTTAACCTGTCCAGCCACAATCCCAACAGCTATCCCAAAGGTAAAACCAGTGTGATGGTTTTGGAATGAACTTGATCAGGTCACCAAAACCCAGGAGCCCCATGATAATAAGCATGAGTCCCGCCATGAGCGTGGCAAGGGTCAAACCGCCATACCATACTGGGCGATGATGCCATAGATGATGACAACGAAGGCTGCGGTAGGTCCACCAATCTGAACCCGACTACCTCCTAAAAGAAATAAAAAAGCCTGCAACCACTGCTGTGTAAAGACCTTGTTCGGGATTGACACCAGAGGCAATCGCAAGGGCAATCGACAAGGGCAGGGCAATGATAGCCACGATAACTCCTGCAACAGGTCCTTATGAACTGTCCTTGGAATAATCCTGATGGTAGTGAAAAATTTGGGTGTGATATATTTTAAAGCGTCCATTTTCCTCCTAACTATATCCTAAAACTCTTTGACTTAACTCTTTTTGCAATGAGTGTCAGACGCTTATCATTTTTACAGTCTAATGATAGCACAGGCCCCCCCCCATTTTCTAGGGGATTGGGAGATGTAAACGTATTATTTCAAGAATTATTTAACTTTCTTAGTTTAGAAATGAAGGCATCAAAAAACAAGTCCAGACTATGGACTTGTTTTGACTTATCATGGATTGATAGATTCCTCTTAAATTACCAACTGGTTGGCAAGGAAATCGGAATGTTAAGCTTGACCTTCATCTTGCTGTTGGTCACAGTAGCCTGCTCAATTTCATAGCCGATTTCTGGAAGCTTGAGCTGAATTTGGTCGTTAACCATGCGAACACCACTGCTAGACTGGGCAATACTCTTCTTGAGATAAGGCAGAACCAGTGATTTAGGTACAGGGAGGCGACCCAGGTGGGCACCTGCCAAGTCTAGTAGGATGACTTCCTTGTTAGTGCTAACCGTGAAATCAAGGCTGAATGTTGATTCGATAGGTCCAAGAGACACCGGTAGCTTAGCTGTCAGATAAGAATCATTCAACTCTACAGTACTGTTTAGCAAGGTCTCGTCATTAGAATCAGCCATGCTTGCTTTTAGGATTTGACGAAACTGGTTGCTATCAAGATTAATCTCGGTTGAAACCCCACCTGATGAAAGGGAGGCCCCACCAATACCAGCCTGAGCTAAATCAGCAAGGGATGTTTGTGTTGATACATTTTTTAAT
>JBKWCO010000243.1:0-2329 GCA_046975465.1 Streptococcus sp.
TTTTTAATGGTATTCTTCTCTCGATTCAACTAAAAAAGAAGAGTAAAACTCCTTACTCTTCTTCATCTTTATTTTTATTTTCAATTCTTTCTTTGACTTCGTCGTAAGATAGGGCATGGTTATCTTCTTCTGAATCTCCAAGAGAATCCTCCGGCATCTTACCAGTCTCATAAATTGACTTGATTTGTGCAGCATCAAGTGTTTCATACTTAAGCAAAGCTTCTGCAATGAGTGCATGTGTTTCTCGGTTTGCATTGATAATTTCAGCTGCTTTGTCATGTGCCTCAACTAAAAGTGATCGAATTTCTTCGTCAATAAGTTGAGCTGTATGAGCTGAGTAAGACTTGTCTGTCGTAAATTGTCCTGGATTCATCGCATGATTACCTTCATATTGGACTGGTCCAAGTTTTTCGCTCATACCATATTCAGTAACCATTGCACGTGCTAACTGTGTTGCTTGCTCAAAGTCATTTGAAGCACCTGATGTTTGAACGTTGAAAATAATTTCTTCTGCAACACGTCCACCCATAAGTCCTGCCAATTGTTCTTTTAGCTCATCTTTAGATGACAACATCTGATCCTCTTTTGGTAGAGAAATCATATAACCACCTGCGCGACCTCGTGGAACAATAGTAACTTTGTGAACATCACGAGCGCTAGAAAGTGTTAAACCAACAATTGTATGACCTGCTTCATGGTAAGCCACAACTTTACGTTCGTGTTCTGAAACTTGGCGGTCTTTCTTAGATGGTCCAGCAATAACACGATCCTCTGCTTCGTCGATATCACTAGCATCAATTCTAGTCTTACTACGTCGTGCAGCAACTAGGGCTGCTTCATTCAAGACATTCTCTAAGTCAGCTCCAACAAAACCTGGAGTTTGTTGAGCAACAACTTTAAGGTCAACATCTTCAGCCAATGGTTTATTCTTGGCATGGACTTTCAAGATAGCTTCTCGGCCTTTTACATCTGGGCGACCAACAAGAACTTTACGGTCAAAACGTCCTGGACGTAGGAGGGCTGGATCAAGAACATCACTGCGGTTGGTTGCAGCAATAACAATGATATTCTCATTTCCATCAAAACCATCCATTTCTATCAACAGTTGGTTAAGGGTTTGTTCACGTTCGTCGTTACCGCCGCCCATTCCAGTACCACGACGACGGCCAACCGCATCGATTTCATCAATAAAGATAATAGCACGTTCGGCCTTCTTAGCGTCTTCAAAAAGACTACGAACACGACTTGCTCCGACACCGACAAACATCTCTACGAAATCAGAACCTGAGATACTAAAGAAAGGAACATCTGCTTCACCAGCAACAGCTTTAGCAAGCAGAGTTTTACCTGTCCCTGGAGGGCCTTCAAGGAGAACACCCTTAGGGATACGTGCACCAAGTGCTTTATATTTACGTGGATTTTTGAGGAAATCTACGACTTCTACAAGTTCTTCTTTTTCTTCTTCCGCACCAGCCACATCTGTGAAACGAACTTTAATATTCTCTTTTGATTGAGTCTTAGCACGGTTGCGGCCAAAATTCATTGCACCGCGGTTACCACCTTGATTCATCATGAAAAGGAAGAAAATAGCAATCCCAATCAAAGGTAGGTAACTAAAAAGATATGAAATCCAAGCACCACTTGAACTTTCACGTATCATTTTAACATTAACATCAGCTGCTTCTGATGCTGACTGCAATTTCTGCATGGTTGTTTCATTCTGCAGCACAGTCGATGTAAAGCTACGTGTCTCTGATGATGCACTACCTAAAAATGGTAGACTAAGATCAGTATCAACCTTTTCGGCCTTTTTGTAGCTACCTTTAACTTCAATGATACTACCGTCTGGCTGATAAGTGATAGATTTTACCTTACCATCTTCAATTTTCTTAACCAACTGTGTGTAAGACAATTGTTGACTTGGGCTTTGGCTTCCTCCTGCAAAGTATTGTACTCCGGTTACAACCGCAATAATAACTATGATGTAGAGAAAAGCGTTCCGTAAGAAGCCATTATTATTTTTATTATTCATAAATTAATTAGACCTTTACTTATTTTGTATAAATTTCTTCTTTTAGGACACCGACATAAGGGAGGTTACGGTATTTTTCATCATAGTCTAGTCCGAAACCAACGATAAATTCATTAGGAACATCGTAACATACGTAATCTGCCTCAATATCAACAACACGACCTTCTGGTTTATCAAAAAGAGTTGCGATTTTGACTGAATTGGCTTTACGGTACTTGAACATATCTCGAAGATAAAGGAGCGTACGACCTGTATCAATGATATCTTCAATAAAGATGATATCTCGTCCTTCAACAT
>JBKWCO010000244.1:0-2322 GCA_046975465.1 Streptococcus sp.
AGATAAATCACTTCCTCAAAAGACGCTTTATTTTCCATAAACTCAGAAATATCATATCCCGAATACGATAAATGATCATCGATAATAGATGAAATCCTAGTATTACAGGCAATCATATCCTTAAGTCCATTAATTTCAACTGTTGTCATATTAGGCTCCCTTCAATTTTTTTCTTACAACCATTGGCAAGATACCACCATTTTTATAGTAGCGAATATCAGCATCTGCATCAAAGCGTACCAAAGCTTTAAAAGTTTTGGTTTGTTCAGGTGTTGAAGCTGTAACGGTGATAACATCATGGACACCTGGATTTTCTGAAAGGTCAAAGCTAAAGGTCTCATGTCCTGTCAAACCAAGAGACTCCAGCTGATTCTCCTTCCATAACCAGAACCGGTAAAATTCCCATCATAAATAAGTTTGAACGGTGGATACGTTCAAAGCTCTCAGCAAGCACTACTTTTACACCATGAGATTTGCGCCTTTAGCGCCCAGTCACGACTCGAACCCATTCCATGTCTTTACCAGCAATCACAAGCGTGTCTTGATTGGCTTCCTTGTATTTCATAGCCGCATCATAAAGGTAGGAATGATTTCACCATCATATTTAGTATATCCACCAATTTTTCCATCTGCTAGCTCATTCTTGATACGAATATTAGCAAAGGTTCCTCGCATCATGACTTCATGATTACCACGACGGCTACCATAAGAATTAAATTCTTGATAATCAACACCATTCTCAGTCAAATAACGAGCTGCTGGACTATTTCTAGCAATATTACCCGCCGGAGAAATATGGTCTGTTGTAACCGTATCTCCAAATTTAGCCAAAACCTTCAAATCTTTCAATGGTTTAATGCTCAAATCATCTCCTAAAGCATCAAAGTAAGGCGGGTTTTGAATATAGGTAGAGTTTTGATTCCATTTATAATTTTGACTTTGTTCAGTAGGAATGGCATTCCACTTCTCACTATCAGAAAAGACACTGGCATATTCATCTTGGAAGAGTTACGAGTCACAAATTTATCAACCCATACCATCACGAGATGGTATGATATTCTAGATAGACAGCTTTGCCATTTTCATCAACCCCAAGAGCTCAGTAGTCAATCAATATTGGTGCACAGCCAAGGCATAAGCAACCAAAGGTGGGCTAGCTAAGAAATTGCTTTAACCAGAGGATTGATGTCCTTCAAAGTTACGATTTCCTGATAAAACAGCACTTGCCAACAAGTCATTGTCAGAAATAGCTTAGCCACTTCTGGTCGTAACTCCTGAGTTACCAATACATGTCGTACAACCGTAACCAACTAAATTAAAGCCAAGTTTATCCAAATATGTTTGCAAGCCTGAAGCTTGAGATAACCAGTAACAACCTTAGACCCTGGCGCTAAAGAGGTCTTGACTGTTGGAGAGACTTTGAGTCCCTTTTCAACAGCTCCAGCTAAAAAAGACCCGCAGCCATAAGAACGTAAGGATTTGAAGTGTTGGTACATGACGTGATCGCTATTGTTACATGACCAGTCTGAATCGTCTGTGAATGATCCTCAAAATCAACTGAGCCGTCTTTCGAATTTTCACGATCAAGACCAAAAAACACCTGCTTTGAACTATCATCCTGAAATTTTGTTACATCGGATAAGAGAATCAAGTCTTGTGGGCGTTTTGGACCCAGCCCTAGTTTAATGGATGACAAATCAATTTCGTAACCTGGTATAGGTAGCTTCTTTGCTAGATCATAGAAAAGATGGTTAGTTTTAGCGTAGGCTTCTCACCTGATATGTTGCTCATCACGGTTAGTTAAACGCATGTAGTTAAGAGTCTCGTCATCAATAGGAAAATAACCACAGGTCGCTCCATATTCTGGTGCCATATTAGCGACTGTAGCACGGTCAGCTAGAGACAAACTCTTCAAGCCAGGTCCAAAGTACTCAACAAATTTACCAACCACATTTTCAGAACGAAGTACCTGAGTAATCTTGAGAGCCAAATCTGTTGCTGTAGCAATTTTAGGCAACTCTCCCGTCAGATGTACACCAATGACCTCTGGAATTGGGAAATAAGATGCTTCACCGAGCATAGCTGCTTCAGCTTCAATACCGCCAACACCCCAACCAAGAACGCCAATACCATTAATCATAGTTGTATGACTATCAGTACCAAACATATAGTCAGGATATAGGAGCCCATCATTTTCAATAATAACATCACTCAAAAATTCAATATTAACCTGATGAATAATCCCTGTAGCTGGTGGAACAGCACGGTAATTTTCAAAAGACTGTTCGGCCCACTTTAGAAATTCATAGCGCTCGTTATTAC